>JAOAGX010000035.1 GCA_026415535.1 Armatimonadota bacterium
GCGTTATCTTGAGTAGCACCACTCTGAAAAAATAACTGATTTTTTCTGTAGGCCGAAATGCTGTAGTTTGAAGGATTTGGTATATTAGGGCGCGAATCATGATATAGTGGTCGGGTATTGCGGGGCATAATTATTAGCAGCCTGTCGGAGGCGTGACCAAAATGACGAAGCAAGTCCCGCACAATAACAAAGAGCTCCGAAAGCCGCCAAGGCGTTCCCCTGATAAGGAAGCCATTTGCACGTCCCCCGTGTCAGACGCCGCCGATATGAGAGAGCTGATCGATCGCACTGAAGAAGCCCTAAAAACGGCAAAAGAACACGCGCAGGCACTCCAGCAGTTGATCGACAACATGCCAGCGGGAGTTTTGCTCATGGACTCGGAGCTGAGACTTCTCGCGTGGAACAAGCTTTACGTAAGGTACTTTGATCCGTCTGTAAAATGGCAAGTTGGAACCAGAATCGAAGACATAATCCCGCTCGCTGAAGAATCGGGTATATTGTCCAAACTGCGTCGCGCATTGCGGACGCAGCGACCTGTAAGCGTTCGTGATTTCCGTTACGACGGTTTGGCAAGAGGCACAACTTATTGGCACGCAGCAGCTGTACCGCTACGTCTTAAGCTCGAAGGCGGCCCGACAGCGGCACTCGCTCTTGTGGTGGTAGATGTAACACCGGAAGTCATAGCACGTGAGAAGTTCTCCCAGATGGCTTTCCTAGCCGAGAAGCGAGCTGCAGAACTTGAGGCCGAGCGAGCAAGGCTGGAAACAATTATTGAGTGCGCTCCTATTGCGCTCGTCGTGTGCGACACGGATCTCAACGTGATCGCGTCTAACTCTGTAACGCGTCAATACGCTAAGCTGCTAGGACTAAACGAGCAACCGCTAGGAAGATTGGATTTCCGGTTTCCCGGTCTCGAGTTCTCTGACCGCGACGGGAACCCCTTGGATTCAGAAGGATTTGTAATTGCCCGATCCCTCCAAGGCGAAACTTGCAGGGATCATGTTATGACTTGCCGCTCCCGAAACGGTTCAACAATAACTGTAAAGGTCAACACCGCTCCACTAACAAACTCCGAAGGTAGAATCACGGGAGTAGTAATCGCGGCCTTGGACATCACGGATGAGAAAAAGGCTCAGGAAGAAATAAGAGAGATATACCTCCGTGAACACGCCATCGCTGAGAAACTTCAGACCAGTTTCCTGCAGGACGAATGTCCGGAAATACCAGGATTTGAGATCACCCAAAGATACCAGGCTGCACTCGACGAGGCAGCGGTAGGCGGAGATTTTTATGACCTGTTCAGACTTACGGACGAAAAATTGGGAGTTGTAATAGCAGACGTAGCCGGCAAGGGCCTAAACGCGGCTGTCTACACCGCTATGACCAAATATATGCTGAGAGCGTATGCGTTTGAGGAGAGCAACCCGGAGCTGGTGCTAGCGAGACTTAACGAAGCGCTCACGGCATGCACGCCCGCGGAGATTTTCGTAACGGTTGTCTATGGAATACTAGACCAAACTAAATCTACATTTAGCTTTGCCAACGCAGGTCACGAACTGCCGATCCACTACTCACATCGACTTCGAAAAGCAACATCTCTCGATGTCACCGGACGTGCGCTAGCGCTTGTGCAAGGATCAAGTTATACAACGCAGACTATTACCTTGGAAGCTGGCGATCTGCTGGTACTCTACACCGACGGAATCACTGACGCAGGCCACGGCATAACTCGCCTTGGCAAGGAGAGGCTTTTGTGGATTATTGAGAGCTACGGTTCTGCACAGGGAGAAGTCCTAGTCGATAACATAATGAACGCCGCCATGGACTACGCAGGCGGCAGGCTGATGGACGATGCAGCTTTACTTGTGGTCAGGGCGAGAAGTAGTTGATAGATCACCAGGATTATCGAAGGATCAAGAAAATTTTCTCGACCGAGCCTCGACGTAGAAATCGCGTCCGCGGCAGTCATTGATCACTATTAGCGGAAAGTCAACAACCTCAAGCCGGTGAATCGCCTCACACCCAAGATCCTCAAAAGCGATCACCTCACAGGCAACCACGCGCTTCGAGAGGAGGGCACCAGCACCTCCGGTAGCAGCGAAATAGACTGCCTTGTGGCGAACAATTGCATCTACGACCTCACGGCTTCGCTCGCCTTTTCCGATCATCCCCTTAAGACCGACTGCTAGAAGTTCCGTAGTGAAAACGTCCATTCGTCCGGATGTAGTCGGCCCGACTGATCCGATAACTCGGCCCGGTCTGGCAGGAGTCGGCCCGGCATAGTAGATCACCTGGCCGGAAATGTCGAATGGTAACGGCTCGCTCCTTCGAAGCATCTCGACTAGTCGCGCATGGGCCGCGTCCCGAGCAGTGTAAACTACACCTGAAAGCAGAACGCGTTGACCAGCCGTTAAGTTCTCTACTTCCTCGTTGCTCAACGGAGTCGCAAGCCGTACAGGGTCGGGATTCGGCTCCAGATTTCCAGCCTTCAACTCCAAAACCTCAAATCACTAAAGTTACGTGCCTTGCTGCATGACACTGAAGCGTAACGGCCACGGGCAAGCTTGCGATGTGGCAAGGGTAAGACTCGACGTTTACCGCCAGCGCGGTCACACGACCGCCGAGCCCAGCGGGTCCGACACCGGTAGCATTGACAGCCTCAAGCAGTTCGGTTTCGAGCCTCGCGTCCACAGGATTTGTGTTCGATTTGCCAATTTCTCGCAGGACAGCCTTCTTGGACAGTATCGCCGCCTTTTCCAAGGTGCCACCTAGTCCGACGCCTATGACCAGCGGCGGACACGGGTTCGAACCGGCGTTCTTGACCGTTTCCACTACGAACTTAATCACGCCCGCCTTGCCTTCGGATGGCGTTAGCATTCTCGCTGCGCTCATGTTTTCGCTTCCACCACCTTTTGGGGCGACTGTAATCCTAATTTCGTTACCAGGGACGATTTCAGTGTGGATTACGGCTGGAGTGTTGTCGCAGGTGTTGACTCGATCAAGAGGATGCCGCACTATCGACTTGCGCAGAAACCCCTCCTCATACCCTAGCCGAACTCCTTCATTGATTGCGTCGTAAAGGCCGCCACCAACGACACGGACGTCCTGTCCGATCTCCACGAAAACAAGCGTCAATCCCGTATCCTGGCAGATTGGAACCTGCTCGGATAGAGCGACTTCGGCGTTTTCGATGAGCTGGTCAAGTACTTCGATTCCCACCGGGGACTGCTCGACCTCGCGCGCGCGTTTCAACGCTTCGAAAACATCAGCCGGCAAAACTGTGCACGCCTCTATACAGGCCTCGCCAACGCGGCGAGTTATGACTGAGGCGTCGATATCGCGCATCTCAATCCACGTCCTTGCCGGCAACACCGTCTCGGGTCATATTGATATCGGGAAGAATCCTTGGCCTGACAACAAGAGGACTGACAGCCGGACGAATGCGACGGGTTGGGAGGAACCGAATGTGGCCATCAGCAAACAAGTAGTTTCGTTCGCCGCTCCACGGATCGTTGCCCGTTTCAGACGGATCATCGTACCAGCCAACTTTGACCTTCTCGCTGTGAAGCGTCCAGTACTCGGCCACCAAAACCTTTTTCGACGCAAACCGTACCATCGAGCTATTGATCGTTGAGCACGGCAACTTTGGATTGGTCTCAGCAAACTTTACGCGTAAGTAGTTCGAATTCTCAACCGCGTTGATTTCTTCGGGAGTCATATAAAAACACGCCGAGTAAGCGTACGAGGTACCAGCATATATCCCCGGCGGTGTGGGATCTGCCGGGCATGATAGTACCATGTTACGGCCCCCACTCGCCGGCGCAGCGACATATTTTCGTATTGGCTCTCGCCAATAATAACCTGCCCAAAGGTATTGGTTGTTCGTGTTAGGATAACATCCTGTGTTGTCTGCGAGATAAGCATCAAAGGCATTCGCAATCTGCCTCAGGTTGGATTGGCACTTGGTACGCAGACCCGCTTTTCTAGATTGAATATAGATAGGAACAAGCACTGCGGCAAGCACCGCGATTACGCCGGTCACTGTAAGCAGTTCGATGAGGCTGAAACCTCGCGCCCTCAATTCAGTCTACCTTCCCTTCTTAGCTTGAAAAACTCGTACGCGAGAATCGAGCTGGGAACCTCAACCACGGTCGCCAATTTCTCGAAAACTCGAGCTAGGGAGCGTTTGTGGATTTCGTCGGAATCATCAGAATAGTTGAGTTCGTTGACAGCCTGGTTGATAATCTCGAAAGCTTGCACGATATAGTTGCCCTTGGTCTGAGCAAGCTGCCTTAGGTGAAGACGAGCGTACCCGCGGGTGATCTTCTCCGCCACTTCATCCCAGGCCGCCTCGATCTGACGCTCCATCTCACGGCGGTCCGAAAGAACTGAGCGCTTGGCTTCAGCAACGGCCTGCACATTCTTCCACTCCTCATAGGCCTGTATCGTCGTGCCCTCGACTATTCGCAGCCGGACTTTTCTGCCCAACACTTCACTCAAAGACTGTTCGACTATGGGCAGGTGCTGACTGCTTCGAATATGACCGGCCATAGGCAGGTCAGCATTCGCAAAGCCTACAACGAAGTAATCGTCCTCAAGCGTCAAACCGACACCGAGTTCGAGGGCGCGATACAAGGTAGGTGCGATGACCTTGTCCTTGACGCGCTCACTGGCGCGAACCCATATCTGATGTGCCTCTTGTGGTCCCATTGCACTTGGATTATAGACGCCGGAAAGCCGGTTGTCAACGAATCACGCCAGGTACTACAGAGTATATGGCGCTACTCATCAAGCTGGCGACCGGCTTCACAACGACTATCAGCGCAAGAGTGGTAACCAGACAAATCGCGATTGCGGTGTTGGCAGGAATCGACGCGCTAATCTCCGACTTGCCCTCAGCTGGTGCAAAAAACATCAACCTGACCACATTCAGGTAGTAGTAGGCTGAAATGACGCTGTTTATCACACCGATAATCGCCAAAACGATCAACTCGGGGTAGCTTGTGCCCATTCTGATAGCACCACCGAAGATGAAAAGTTTGCCTACGAATCCCGCTGTTGGTGGAACGCCTGCGAGGGAAATAAGGAACACGGTGAGCGAGGTGGCATAGAAGGGCGACCGTCGCATAAGCCCGGAGTAGTTTTCGATCTCACTGCCTTTATACGCCTCCGCATTTGCCAGCGGAGGATTAAGAGGGTTCTTTTTGCCAACCACCGACACAACTGCGAACGCCCCTAGGTTCATGAAGAGATATGCAAGCGTGTAAATCAATACACCTTGCATATCCCAAGTAACCAAATCCAAGTTAGCAACGTCCGATCTGACAGCAGCGCTCGGAACCCCGAAAAATCCGGACAACAACCTTCCAGGCCCCCCAAACGAGTGCATAGCGGTCAGCACCCCGATCATAAGATACCCGACCTGCGCGATGCTCGAGTACGCCAGCATCCGTTTGATATTTCTCTGCGGTATTGCAACCAGGTTGCCATAAAACATGCTGACAGCGGTCAAGACTACGAGTATCCAATACCAGCTAAGCGACACAGGCTCGTCAGGCGCCGCCACGATGGTCAAGAACCGCGTCATCACGGCGAGCCCTGCTGCCTTGCTCACCACAGATAGGAAGGCAGCTACAGGAGTGGGTGCGCCTTCGTAGGTATCGGGCGCCCAGAAGTGGAACGGTACCAGCGCAAGCTTGAACCCGAATCCAACTAGAGTGAATACCACCCCGACCCAAGCGGCACCGGTAGCTCTCGCGTCCTCAAGCCCTCTCGCAACAGCGGTTAACGCCGTGCTGCCGCCGGTTACACCGAACAGGATAGACATACCATAAAGACCGATTGCCGAACACGCAGCTCCATAGAGAAAATACTTCAAGCCCGCCTCGCCGGAACGACGATCGGTTTTGGCGAACGCGGCAAGGACGTAACTTGTCAGGCTCAAGAACTCTATAGAGAGGTATATTGCGATCAGGTCTGTCGCCGACGCCGCAAAGGACACCGCCGCCGTTGCAAACATAAGAATAGAATAGTACTCGGCCTTGTGCGGCTGGCGTTCGCCGAAGTGATCGAGCGAGATCAACATTACAATAAGCGTTCCGGCGAACGCGATGAACGTGAATATTGCCGCAAACGGATCGACCGTAAGCTGCGCATGCCCGCCCGATGTGACGAACAGGGCCACGGCTGGTGCACGTGTCATTTCGCTCCCGATAGGCACCTCGATCGACAGCCCCATCCCTGCAAACGACTGTATCAACGCCGCCGCCGAGAAAAACAGCCCGCTGAACACCAGAACCGGCGCTAGGTAGTGCGATGGAAGCCAGTGATCGAGTCCCTTGCCGGGCCGCCGCGCCGCAATAACGCCCAGGATCAATACTACTATCGCTGCCGCGCTCATGTAGATCGCTGGAAATATCAGTTTGATATCGCCGATGTGCATTGCAACTACCTGATCCCTATCCCACGAGTATAGGAGGGACTATTAGCAATCAATCTGGCCACTCTCCTGCAATAAAAGAGGTACGCTAGTGCATCAATCCAACAATCGCCTGCGAAGCACCGTTGAATATGGTGAGGATTAACATCGGCATCACGCCGAATAAGAGCGTCAAAGCCATCAGCGGGGCCACGCTCGATACCTCGCGCGTGTCGGCATCGGGCATTTTTTCCCAACGCGGGTTCAACGGCCCAAGCAGAACTCGTTGTATGGTCCACAGCATAAAAGCCGCCGTCACTACTACCCCGATCAGCGCCAAACCGGTCAGAAGTGGAGATGCGTTGTAAGTTCCGGTCAGCACGGAAAGCTCCGCAATGAAACCAGTCATCCCGGGCAGCCCAAGTGATCCCAAACTACAAAACGACAACATACCTGCGTATACAGGTATCCTCGCGCCAAGGCCGCCAAAGTCAGTTAGCATCCTTGTATGAGCACGCTCGTAGATGACTCCCACAAGCAAGAATAACGCACCGGTCAACAACCCGTGGCTGAATACTTGCATTTGAGCGCCATTGAGGGCCAGGATCTTGCTTGATTGACTAGCCATCGCCCCGCTTCCCGCCACGGCACATCCCAGTGTTACGTAGCCCATATGGTTTACTGACGAGTACGCGATCAGCTTCTTGAAGTCCCACTGCGCCATCGCCACAAATGCCCCGTAGATTATCGCGACAACCGAGAGCACCGCGATTATCCACCAATACCGCTCAAACTGCTCGGGCAGCATCGGCATCAGCACACGCATGAAGCCGTAAGTTCCCATCTTTAGCAAAACTCCAGCGAGGATCACCGAGCCTGCGGTCGGAGCCTCGACGTGCGCGTCCGGAAGCCACGTGTGGAACGGAAACATCGGAACCTTGATCGCAAAACCCAGGAAAAGCCCCCAAAACACGAGCGCCCCAACGGTAGCGTATTCCGGTCCTACAAAAAGCCCCGCTTTCGCCAGCTCGATCATATTGAACGTGCGTCCGCCGTTGAAATACATCGCCAATATAGCCAGCAACATCGCCATGCTGCCGACCATCGTATATAGAAAGAACTTGATCGCCGCGTACTCACGCTTAGGCCCGCCCCAGATTCCTATCAGGAAGTACATTGGCACAAGCGACACTTCCCAAAAAACGAAGAAGAGCACAAAGTCCAGCGATACAAACACGCCCATCATTCCTGTCTCAAGCAACAGGAACATCCAGAAGTACTCCTTAGGCCGCTCGTTGATTACGAGCGAGTACACCAGACTGAGAGTAGTTAACAGGGCCGTGAGAAAGATCAGGGGCACGCTGAGTCCATCAGCCCCCATTGCAAAGCTCACACCCAGCGAGGGTATCCAAGGCGCGTCCACACCGAATTGGATCCCGTGAGGAAATTGAGGACCGCTCCGGTCATAGGCAAACCAGACCCAAACTGAGAGTGCAAGAGGGATCAGACTAATCCCAATCGAAGTTGCCTTAATCGCACTGTAGTTGCTTTTCGGTATAAACATCACGATCAGCGCCCCCACAAGGGGCACGAACGTGATCAGCGGTAGAATCCAGCAATTGGGATCCATGCTTCCTCCCTTATGTGGCCCGCAATTACCGCAAGGCTAATGACAACCAGTGCCGAAACCAACAAGAATATATAATGCTGGGCGACACCGGTCTGTAAGTATCTAAGCGCACTGCCAGTAGTTTTCGTAATCCAGCCGATTATATTCACCAATCCGTCCACGAACGTTCGGTCGAACCATCCCCACAGATCAGAGGCGAGCCTGGTTAGATAGCCGACCCCATTGACTATCGCGTAGTCAATCACCCACTTGTCAAAAGCAAACGCCAACCACGCCGCAGCCATCAGCCCCCTGATGATTGTGGCCTGGTAGATTTCGTCTATGTAGTATTTGTTCTCAACCAACTTCGCCAGCCAGCCAAACGATGGCTCCAGCTTCTCAATCCTGAGGACCGGCTTGAGCCAGATAATGGTAGCCATGAAAATGCCCAAGAGCGCCGAGCCCGTCGCGAAAAGGAACACGGTTAAGTTAAAGCCATGATGCATACCTGCCAGCTTGTTTTCGAGAACTTGTTCGTAGTGATGGCCAAGAACCGGGACGAGATTGCGCTCGAAAACGTTGGCCCACGGTGTCCCTACATAACCGGCAAAGATCGCGAGGAACGCTAAAATTACAAGGGGCACAAGCATAACTCGGGGCGACTCGTGCGCGTGGATGTCGTGCTTCCGCGGTTCGCCATAGAACGTCTTGTAGACCAGCCTGAACATATAAAACGCCGTCGTGAACGCTCCAAGAACTCCAACTACAAACACTACACGGTTCGTATGCCACGCGACCGCGAGTATTTCTTCCTTGCTCCAACCTCCGGCAGTCACAAACGGGATTCCGCACAGAGAAAGCGTGGAAATCAGAAAAGTCCAGTAGGTCCAGGGCATCTTCTTCTTGAGTCCGCCCATTTCACGGATGTCTTGTGTGCCCGTACCGTGAATAACGCTACCCGACCCGAGAAAGAGATTAGCCTTGAAAAACGCGTGTGTGAACAGGTGGAACATCCCGGCCACGTATCCGAACACACCGAGCGACATTATCATATAGCCGAGTTGCGAGACTGTCGAGTATGCCAACACGCGCTTGATGTCGTTTTGAGCAATGCCGATTGTCGCCGCAAAAAGCGCCGTGAACGCACCTACATACGCCACCACTTGCAGCGCCATCCCGCTCGAATCGGCCAGATATACCGGATACATCCTCGCAACCAGATAGACGCCAGCGGCGACCATCGTGGCAGCGTGGATCAATGCAGACACAGGGGTCGGACCCTCCATTGCGTCCGGCAACCACACGTGGAGCGGGAACTGCGCCGACTTGCCGACAGCTCCACAGAACAAGAGCAATCCTGCAATAGCTGTAAGAGGCAGCCCCCATGGTCCTATTACGTCAAGCCGGGTGAGGTTTTCAAACACTCCCGCGTCTCCAAATAGGTTCAGCGAGCCGGTCTTGAGATAGATGAGAATAATCCCAGCCAAGAACCCCACATCGCCCACACGGGTCACCAGAAACGCCTTCTTCGCCGCACGCATCGCCGAAGGCCTCTCGAACCAGAACCCGATCAATAAGTAAGACGTCAGCCCCACTAGTTCCCAGCTCATGAACATCAGCACGACGTTGTTCGCGATCACAAGAGTAAGCATCGCCGCCGCGAAAAGCGAGTGATACGCGAAATACCTGGGATACCGCGGGTCGCCATGCATATAGCCAATTGAGTATATCTGCACGAGTGAGGCCACGATTGTTACCACTAGGAGCATCACGACCGAGAGCGCATCTATCGAAAAGCCCATGTCGATCATTTGCGAACCGACCGGCATCCACTGAATCGTAACCGAATACAGCCCGTTATGCGCCGCCGACGCACCGCCCAAGAACCACTGGAACGCAACCGCGAGCGACATCGCAAGCGACGCGCATATCGCCGCAATTGCCACATACGCTCCATTTCCCGGTGCCTTACGACCGAATAACAGAACCAAGCCGAAGGCAATTACCGGAAGCAAAGGTATCAACCAGGCGTGCTCAATCATCTAATTGCCCTGTAAACCGCAACTCTCAGATTCGCAACGCTAAATCTCCAGCCAGACATCTTCGCGCCATAGCAGCAGATTACGCTCTACCTCAAAGGCTACAATTTCATCGCAGTCATCTTATCAACATCAACGTGCTGTTCTAGTCGGTAGATATTGATCACTATTGCGAGTCCGACCGCTGCTTCCGCCGCGGCAAGAGTGATCACGAAGATCGCGAATATCTGACCAGCTATCGTAGGCAGCTTCAGGTAGGACCCAAAGGCAATGAAGTTGATGTTCGCAGCGTTGAGCATCAGCTCGACGGATAGAAGCATTCCTATTGCGCTTCGGCGAACCATCATACCAAAAAGACCGATGCAGAAAAGCATCGCGCCCAGCGTCAGGAACCATGTGATTGGAATCCCATACGCGCTATGGCTCACCGGGCTGGTCCTCCTTCGCTATAACAATCGCCCCGACCAACACCGCCAGCAGCACAAGCGACGCAAGCTCGAACGGAAACACATAAGGTTGTAACAGCGCCGCCGCGACCGCGTGTACGCCAACATTGCTGTTAGTCGGACCCTCCGCCGCAATTCTCTTGACCCAGATCGAGTTCGCAATCGTCACAAACAGAAACAGGAACATCACCCCCGCTGCACCAAACGCAAGCACAGGGTTGTAAATCGCCTGCGAAAAACCGACACTCATTACTCGACTGGAAAGGAAGATTGCTAAGATGATCATTGTGGTAATTGCGCCCACGTAGATCATCACTTGCACCGCCGCTAAAAACGGAGCGTTCATAAGAACGTAAAGCCCAGCAGTCCCAAACAGTGTCAGCCCCAAGAACAGAGCCGCCCTTAGGATGTTGGGCATCAATACTACCATCAAAGCCGAACCCAAAGTCACCCCTGCCAGCGCAAGAAAAGCTATCTGGTAACCGGTTATCTCAAAACCAAACAGAATCATCTCGTCTTCCCAACCGCGAAAACGCGAAAGAGAGAAACCGCGATCAGTTTTCTTTCTTGTCCTCCGTCTCAGGTTCGGGCTTAAGAATGCCGCCTAGTCTCATCAAGTCTTCCAGCTTGTAGATCATGTCTTCGCGTTTGTAGCATGCAAGCTCAAAATCTCGCGCGGGCTTCAAGCAGTCTTTCGGACACACTTCCGAGCATAGTCCGCACCACATGCACCTGGATATATCGATAGTGAACTCGGCCGGTTTGCGATCTTTCGGATCCTCACCCTTCTCCGGTACGACCTTGATTATTTGCTCCGGGCAAATACGTGCACACGCACCACAGGCAATGCAGCGTGAACGGCCAGTAACCGGATCCACAGGCAGACTTGGCACTCCCCGGTACCTCTCCGGCAACTCCCTACGCTCCTCGGGGTAGAGCTCAGTTACGGCCGGTCTGGTAAAGAACCAGTTTTTGACCGTTACCGCAAGCCCCTTAGGAATGCTGACGAAGACGTTGATTATGTCCTTGAATAGGGCTCTTTTCAAATCGCACAACCATTACCTTGGCCTAAGCCTTTTGTAGGCGTAGGCAACGACGTGTCTCACCTTGCCAGCCACAGCGCAACATAGGCGCCGGTCGCGATAAGGTTAACCAACCCCACTGGAATTAGCGCCTTCCAACTTAGGTTCATAAGCTGATCCAACCTCACACGCGGTAGTGTAGACCTTATCCACAGGATCAGAAGAACCACAAGCCAGCATTTGACCAAGAACCACACGAGCGACACCAGCGAAAACCAGACGCCGGTCAGTTGTCCTCCGAGTGCGTGCAACGGAGGCTGATATCCGCCAAAAAACAACGTCACTATGATCGCTGCCAGCGTGAAAGACGCCGCAAACTCCGCCAGGAAGAACAGTGCGAACTTCATTCCTGAGTATTCGGTGTTGAACCCTGCAACGAGCTCGCTTTCTGCCTCCATTATGTCGAACGGAGCAACGTTAACCTCGGCAAGACCCGCTACAAGCAGAACAAGAAACGCAATCTGCAGCATCGGGAACCCGTTGAAGATGTTCCAGTTCCAAAATGGACCCGACTGTTTGGCCACAATCACATTTAGGTCGAGCGAGCCTGTCACGAGCACCGGCACACACAGCGCGAGTATAACCGGGACCTCGTATGC
>JAOAGX010000036.1 GCA_026415535.1 Armatimonadota bacterium
GGCAAATTGGGGGTGCTCCATAAACTGGGGGCCTTCGGTTTAACGATAAGAGCGTACCTACCTCGTGACTAAAAGCATCCGCAAAGCGTCGACAGAGGCTATGGCTCACACAGTAATCTGAAGTCTGTAAATCGCATAGCAATACTCCCATATGGCCGGTTCCGAGCCGCGAAAACTCCACACAGTCATCTGAAGTCTATGAATCGCATAGCAATCCGAAAGGTGCCCCTCGTCATTCTGAGCGTAGCGAAGAATCTACACAAACGAGACCGGAGCTGACTTCAAAATCAAATTGCCTTCTCTTCGTGGTCTGGTTTCTTCCGCCTTGATGGTTTTTTCCGCGACGTTCGTGCTGACGAAGCTTCTCTCTTCAGGTGCTCGGTCTCGGTAACGGGATGAACCTCGGGCTTTTCAGTATACGGCTGCACTTCAACATCGAGCACGGGTTTGCGGAGAGATCGCCGTCTTACCCCGCCTTGGCGCGACGTCTTGCTAAGTTCGACTGCGGCCGTTTCAGGCTTGGCAGAAATAGGTTCGATGACGGAAGTTTCCTCAGCTTGAACCATTCCGGTTAGAGCTTCTGCTTCAACTGCCTCTTCAGCGGCTTTCCTACGTCCTCTGCCGCGGCTCCGTTTCTTCGGCTCGCTTGCGTTCTTCGGCGTTTCGTTGGCTTTAGGGCTGGCGGGAGTCTCGGCGACAGCCGATTTATCGGCATCTGCTGGCGTAGACAGCTTTTTTCGTGTCTTGCGAGCAAGTGTAGGCGATTTGCGTTCGCCACGCTCTCGGTCGGCTCCGATTCTTAGCGGCCTAATTTCCATCTGAGGTATCTCTTCCAAAACCTCCACGTGCGGTACGGGCGGCGGCTCTAGGGATTTGTTAGTTCTGAGTGGCTTCCTGGGTAACTCTGGTGCTACTCTGATCGTGTGTGAACCGCTTTCTAGCGTGACGAAACGTGTGGACTGTTCATTACCGTCAAGTATAATCTTGGATGTAGTGGCGCCTGGGGGATACACGTCGACCTTAATCCCAGGCGGAACTTGAACTTTGATAACAAGCCGATCTTGCCGACCTGGCCCTGATGCTGTTTTCGATCCGGAGCTGCGTGCACGGCAGGTCGATCTCCATTCGACTTTGAGTGGACCTTTCCCTGTTTCTATTGAGCCGCGCGCCCACATCAGCCCGCCTGTGTGCGGTACGACGGAAAACCTTCCAGCTTCTAGCGCCGGTTTAATCCCCAAATACTCGGCTATGAGATCTCGCCCCGGGCAGACGGACCATCCCCGACACAGCGCGCCCTCGCCGTCGAAGCGCTCCCAAAACGTTGTTGCTCCACGGTCCAACATAGAGCCCCACTGTGAGCGAATATAATCTAGCGCTTGTTCATGAAGATCCACTGAGCAGAGTGCCTCGATCAAATAAGAAGCAAAGTAAGTTGTTTCAAGTCTGGGCAAAGATCCGTTGGCCATCTGTCGGAAGATCGTGGATTTGCGATAATGATCTGCAACATCGAACAAAGCCGCGAATATGTTCGTCTGACGGGTGAACTCCTCGACAACTTTGCCGCCCTCACGACGTTCGACATAAAGCCCCCGCATCGGCGAGTAGAGGTGTTTATTGATTGCCAGCTTGACGCGGTTTGCCGCTGATTCGTAAGCTTCGGCATCATCAGCATAACCTAGTATTCCTGCTAGAGCTCCGGATACTCGTAGGGCGTGGTAGTAGAGGCAGTTTAGTGCGGTGATCTCGCTGATTGTCGGATCGGCAGAGAGCCACGACTCGTCGATGAACAAGCCGGCCGGAATTTTGCCCGCGAGCGAATCGTCACTTGTATGGCGGTTCATCCAGTTCATCAGTTGTCGCACCGAAGGGTACAACTCACGTACAAGCTCGAGGTCGTTGGAGAAGGCGTAATACTCCAGAACAGAAAGCACCCAAAGTAGCATCAGGTCTACAGCCTGATCGCCACACGGATTCACTTCTGTAAGAGCGCTTTCATCAGTCTGCGAGTGTGCAACTTCCTTCAGTGCCTGTGCCAGGAGCTTTGTGTTGCCGAAGGCATAGTATGCTGTCCGAGCGGCCACTCTGATGTCTGCCCAATTCCGGCTTAGATCGCACCAAGGTGATGCTACAAACGTATCCTGCATGCACAGCTCGGTAGTGTAAACCGCAGTCTTCCAGATCTGATTAAGCGTAGAGTCGCTGCACTCAAAACTGCCGGTCACGCTGACAGGATAAGTTGTCTGGTTTACTCGGATGTAATTGATAGCGATAGGCCGTCCAAGCCAGCGAAATTCGATCTGCATGTATCTAAATGCGCGCGGCTCGAAACTTTGCCATTCGAAGCGACCTTTCCCAAGGATGATACGGTCAGTGTATCTGAGTCCCCCGCGATCGGGCTTGACGTGTCCGTCTTGTAGCAGCTCACCATACCCGACGTCGACACATCCGCTTGACGAGCCCGAAATCCCGATCTCAACATTACCGCAAACTTCGCGCCCGAAGTCCAGTACGATTGCAATCCCACTATCCCCCCGCGGCGTTCGAACGTGAGTGATTCCTTCATCCGACAGAAGTGAGTTAACTCCTTTAACTCCTCCGCCGGTTAGCGGTTCGAGAGCTGACAGGCTCATAACTTGTGGAATCGACCCGGGCTTGGTCTCTCTGCCACGCGGATGGCAGTTAAATACTCCGACAACAGTTTTGGGCAGTATCTTTTCTTCGCGCAGTATAGGAATCGGACGCGAGACCAGTTGCAATCCGTTGACGACAACAGCGTTTTCCCATTCTTTCTCGTCGAATCTAGCCTTGTTCCAGCCCTCGATTCGCAAACCGGCATCGTAAACTTCTTGGAAACCCAATTTCTCGCCGAGTCGGTCACCGTGGTCAGTCCAATCACGCGCGCGAATTGTTTTCCAAGTCTCATCTGTGGGGATAACAATGGTTTGCCCTTCAAGCTGAATATAGGCGAGGCAGTTCAGCCCCGGCGAACCCGCAGGTCCAAAGTAAGTCGGTTCCCCAACGTGGTGGACAAGAACAGCGATGGCATTGCGGCCCTTGGTCAAGTTGGCAGTGATGTCGTAGGTGTCGTAGTATGCCGTGACAGCCGGTGCTCGGGCTGTTCCTTTGCCGACGTAGAGGCCGTTGACGTAAAGTCTGTATTTGCTGCTCGCGGCGATTCTGATCGATGCGCTTTGGGGTCTTGACTGAAGATCAAAAGTTTTGCGGAAGTAGACATAGGCGTTGTGAGAAGCGCTGTCCTGGGCAATCCATATCCACTTCCCAATCTCCTCGGAGTGAAGCATAAGCAATTATCTCAGAAAACCGCTTCCAATGCCAATAGGCGACTTATTCAGTCTGGGAAAAGCGGTATCTCTGGACATAGGGCAAATCCAGCATCTCCNGCAGTGCGGTGCTACTAAACTGGAAGGAGAATCGCCGGAGACGCGGTCTATTCTGATTTTCACACCGGCTTCCTCTTGACAGCACGTTTCTCAGGAGATTACAATCTTTTTGTTTGGGCGAGGCGTGATATTCAAACAGGGTTCACGGAAGGCAATTCCTCTATTGGAAACCACACAGAGCCACACGACCGACGAGTTGGATCCCATAGGCTTCCTTGTTCCCTTGATGGGCAAATGGAAGCTATTGAGCCTAGCTACCGTCATAGGAGCGCTGGCCGGCTTTCTAATATCCCAGCTTATGCCGAGAGTATACCAGTCTCGCGCTACGATCTATGCTATGCAATCGGGCGGGGCGTCCTCGCTCTTGAGATCGCTTCCGGTTCCGCTTGGGGCTATTGGAACCTCGGGTACTACGGCTTCCTACTACGCGGCATTGCTTGAAAGCGAAACAATGTTTCGCAACGTGATAGCCCGCTTGAAACTAACTCATATTCGCGAATTTGCCGGCGAAAAGCCCGATATTGAAGAAGCATTGAGGCGTCTCAAGAAGCGTGTGGATGTTAAAGAAAAGCGTGACGGCACGGTCGAGATAATGATCAGGTGTCAAAGTCCATATTTGGCGGCTAGGATCGGCAACACGATGCTTGACTGTCTCGATGGTATGGTGGTAACCAGTGCCCGGCGAAAGGTCGCCTTTATATCGGCACGGCTCGAAGAAACGATGCGGGATCTTCGAAAGGCAGAAGACGATATGCGCCGCTTTCAGGAGGAGAATGACATCGCGTTGGTGGACGAGCAGACAAGAGCTCTTATCAGCGAGCTGAGCGAGCTTGACGGTCGTCTGCTTGCGCTGGATGTGGAGCTAGAGGAAGTTTCAAGCCGTTTGACCAATTCCGGGGATTTGGAGTCGCTTATAGATGATGAGGTCCGAAAGAGGGCTATCGAATCCAGTCGCAACTACGTGCTTGCTCGACGGGCCGCGCTTCAGGAAAAGCTGACGCGCATTCCTCATGTTGCTGTCGAATACGCCAGACTTCAGCGCAGGATCGCAGTACTCAACAAGACGTTCGAGATTTTGACTGAGCAGTATCAGCTCCAGCGAATAACACAGCAGGGGGAGGACGGCGACTACCAGATCATCGATCGTGCGCGGCCCAACACTCGTAAAGTGTCGCCTCGCACGGCTGTCAACACTGTACTTGGTGGCGCGTTAGCATTTACGCTGACGGCGCTCGGTGTTACCGCGTTTGCCCCGGTTCGAAAGTACAGGAAGGGTTAGCATCCAGGAATGAACGTTCGACACGGTAAGTGTGCGATTGGTGGTCGATTGGCGATGAGGATTGTGGGTTTTGGTCTTGTTTTCCTTCTTCTGGCAACATCTGCTATAGCTGCTGTGACCGACGAAGCAGACCTACGCAGGTCAAACTGGCCAATTCCGCCTACGGCACTGATTAGACGGAATTCCGAGCAGGAAGCGGGTCAAGAGAAAACCGCAACTTCGAGAGGTGCGATGCCTCTAGTCACCGAGGCAGAAAAAGTGCGCTTGGCCGAGGAGACACTTCAGAACCGGTTTTTGCCCATCAAACAGGCCGTCGAGAATTTGGAAAAGCGCGTTGAGGAGATGCGGAGGATGACCGAGTCTCCTCCGCGCTGGGACATTGAGAGAGTCGAGCAAGACAAAAACCTTATTGCTCAAGAGCTCGACAAGCTTATTGCGACTGAGCTGTCTCCGCTTGGAGAAATTCAGCGCAACGACCTTCGCGATCGACTTTTCGCGATCGAGCTGTCGATGGAAATAGCTAAGCGGCGCTGGGGAGGCACGTGGACTGTTTTTGGAATGGACTTTTTCACAAGTGCGCCTCCGCCACCCACCATAGAGCAGCGACCTACTCCTCCAAACTATAGGCTGCGCATAGGTGACAAGCTGCGGATAGCGGTTGTTTCGAGTCTCGGACACGAGAAGGAATACCAGCCGGTTGTTGATACGTCGGGCAACATCCATATTCCCGCGGCTGGAACGGTCAAGGCCGTCCGAAAGACCTGTGAGCAGCTAAGACGGGAGATTGTGTCCAAGATCGGGGTCAGATTCAGGCAGCTTCGTGTGACAGTAGCCGTCGAATCTATGGCTACGCTGCTGGTTCAAGTAGCCGGAGACGTTGCTCGGCCTGGAACATATATGCTGTCTGGGATGCCGACTGTGATGAGCGCGCTTTACCAAGCGGGTGGCCCGACGAAGTCCGGCACGTTCCGTAGAGTCAAGCTGACTCGGGCGGGTGAACCCGAACGCATAATAGACCTCTACGACTTTCTGATGAAAGGCAATCGAGTACAGGATTTGCCTCTCGAGGATGGAGACCTGGTTTTTGTGCCTCCTGTGGGTCACACGATTGTTGTCGAGGGAGATGTGGTTAGGCCGGCTCGCTACGAGCCAAACTTTCCGTTAACCTTGGGCGATGCACTCAAGATGGCGGGTGGTGTCCGAGCTACGGGATTGCATACTGTGCAAGTCGAACGAGTGGTGAACAACGAATATCGCGTCCTGCTAAATGAACCGATCACTACTAATGGTGGCCAGTCTAATTTTGCCATCATGCCGGGAGACACGATTACGGTAACCTCAGTCAGGCCAGATAGGACCAACCAGGTCAGTATATCAGGTCCGGTGCGAGCACCGGGGTTTTATGGTTTCACCGAAGATATGCGGGTGAGTGATTTAGTAAAGCTTGCCCAGGGGTTGGATCCTAATCAGGAAGTGTATGGGGGGAAAGCCGACATCCTCCGTCTGGATCCTATGTCCGGTAGCAAGATCTTAACTTTTAGCTTGGATAAGGCTCTTGCCGGTGATCCCGAGCACGATCTGAAGCTCGCAAAGCTCGACCGTGTGTTCATCTATCAGCCAGATCAAGTTGTCTTTAGGCCAAGGGTTGTGACGGTGCAAGGAGCGGTTGCGAACCCAGGTGCATACAAAAGAACCGATGGGATGCGTGTAAGCGACGCAGTGGCGGCCGCCGGAGGATTGCTGCCCGAGGCGTATCTGGCTCGGGCAGATCTTATTCGTCGCGCTTCGGATGGCTCGTCCGAGATAATCCGAGTGGACCTTGAGAAGGCAATGTCGGGTGATCCAACGGAAAACTTGGAACTTCGGGATCGTGACGAACTTACCATCTGCACTCATTCCGAAGTCCAGTGGACAAGTCGGCTTGTAAGGGTCGAGGGAGCGGTACAGAGGCCGGGTGTGTACGAGCGTTCCAATAACATGCGAGTGAGCGACCTACTGTTTGCGTGTGGCGGACTTCTGCCTGAGGCTGGTGACACGTGTGAGATCGGAAGGCAGGGGCAGGCCGGAGAAAGCAAAATAATCAGGATCAACAATATACGTTCTCTCACCCCCCAGAGCCCAGATGATCTTGTACTAGAGGACAGGGACGTTGTTACGATACCTGCTTTGAACCCATCGCTTCGTGCTGCCGAGGTGGTTGTGATTACCGGCGAGGTAGCACGTCCTGGTCCCTACGCCCTTACTGGGCGGAACGATCGGCTTATCGATCTTATTGCTCGAGCGGGAGGTCTTACCGATCTTGCTGATACGCGCGGCATGCTGTTTCTCAGGCAAAAGGAAAGCTTTGAGAATAGCCAGCAGGAACGGGATGTGGACATAATACTGAAGAAGACACGTGCGTTCACCGACAAACAGTTCCTCACACAGCTCGCAAAGCTCGGTGTAGGGTTGCCGGGACAGATCATACAAGCTGTTCAGCAGTCAACAGAATTGGCAAAGCCCTCCGAAGTTGTTGAAGAAGAGAGATTGAGTAAAGAAGTTACTACTCCGGGTTCGGAGACGCTGCCGGAGCCGAAGGTTCTCGAAAGGCCGGTTTATGCGGGCGAACCCCGTCGTACGAAAACGGATTCTGTATCCGGTGCATCTTTCTCTGTGAATGCGAAGGCTCCTTCTGCCTTGTTGCGTCCGCCTCTTGAGTCCGGTTTGTTGGCTCAAACCGAGGTCCAAAGCGAAACTGCGTTGGGGCCCAAGATTGCCGAGCTAGAGCGAAACAGGAAATCGGGATTTGAGGGCAGATTCGAACTCGCCCTGCTTGAAAACAGCACCCGTATTTCGGTCGATCTAAACAAGGCTTTCCAAGATCCTAATTCTGCAGACAACATTCCACTAAGGAATGGTGATCAGATTTTCATACCAAGAATCACTAACATTGTTGAGGTTGTTGGGGCTGTTCTCCATCCTCATCGGTTTGCTGCGAAGGGCGGCAACAGCGTAGACTACTACATTCGCAGGTCAGGCGGATACGCTCCCGACGCCGCAAAAGGTAGTGTCGTGGTAGTAAGGTCGAATGGAGACGCTTTGCCGGCTAACGAAGTCCACAGTGTCGAGCCTGGTGACACGATCGTGGTTCCTACAACCGGCCTCATCGACATTGCCAAGAAGTGGGAAAGAATAGGTTCAGTTACTAAGGTGCTTACGGACGTGTTGAGCAGCGTCTACATTCTGACTAGGTTCTAACGCCTAGAGCTCTGCAAGTGGCTAGGCGCGAAAGGGTTATTCGCGCAGTGCGACCAATATAGCCCCTATAGCGAGCTGTATCGCTGTAGGTAACTGGCCTGCGGAGTTTGCTCCCAGAATGAACCCACAGCGGTTGTTGTATCCGGCAAGTACCGTGATTTTGCCGAACCGTCCACCGGGTCGCCACGTTATTCCCTCATTAAGTTGAAATCCGTCATACTCAACGGCTACGTTGAGGTTGTCGGAAATGGGAATTGATACACCTCCGAAGCAGTGATCCAGAAAACGTCCCGAACCGTAACCGGCTGATAGATAGATGTTGCGTTTACCAAGAACGAACAATTTAGTTGCAACCACGTACCAAGCTTTGCCGGGTCCCGTGTCATGTTCTTTGTCAAGAAGGTCTTGCGTTCCAACTGCTAAAGCCGGGGCGTTCCCAGTCTCTTCCACGATTTGCAACTGAGCGCTTAGCGCCTTGCTGTCGTCAAATAGCAGGCTACTGACTTGCATGGCGGAAAAGTATATTCTCGGAAATGAGCCAAATCCCGCACCGAAGGTTCCGGAGCCGTTTGGAAGGCTGGAGCTGAACTCCCCGATGTGGCTGCCCCCATAAAATCCCACGTTGGATTGATTAGCTCCAGGGGTATAGGCCACCGGAATGTTGATTTGTGCTACGCCCCGGCCGTCCGGCCGGCCCTTCGTATCCAGAGCGATTCCTCCGCCAGGTAATGGGGAGATGTTACTGTACTGTGTTGAAGGCTTGTTTGCTGCTATTACCCCCGATATGATAAAGAGGGTTAGTATTAAGCTTGTGAGAATAAGTCGTCCGTTCACAATTCTTCCGCCTTGAGGAGCTAATTCGTTATCAGGCAATTGTAAAACCCGACTGTCCGGAAGTCAACTTTCTTCCTAGCTCGGGCTATTCCAATAGACCTCAAGTATTTGGAGTTTGGAGCCTTGACGCCGCTTTGCAAAAGCGCAACTGAGCTCTCGCGCATTCTATACGTCGTCTTGCGAATTGGCAATCATAAAAAAAGTAAGCAGGTGGTACGGTCAGAATACCACCTGCTTGGGGCAATAGAGGACGGTTCTCTTGCCAGGTCGGCACCGTCCCGTAGGCAGCCTACATATACCCCCTTGCCGTCATACACAAAACGTCTGCCGTATCGGAAGTTATCAAATAGCTCAACTATGCCAGTGATGAGTCACGAATGTGCAGAAAAAATTAGTTACATTACCATCTTCCGAAGCACGAATCCGCTTATAAGCTTCGGATAGAAGTAAGTGGCCTTCTGTGGCATTCGCTCTCCCGCCGCAGCGATGTCCAATACGGATTTCACAGCTATATTGTTCAGCAAGAAAGCAACCTGGCTCTTGCCCGAGTCCACCAGTTGTAATGCTTCTTCTGGATCACGAGTATAAAAAATGTGCGTCTGGTTTTTTAGCTTGTCTTCATCAATTCCCAGCACTCTATCAAGAATCAACTTGTGAAGCACATTTAGCTCCAGCTCACGGCTTGCCGTGCTTCCCGATATCAACGTGCGCGACTCAGGCTTGGGCTTTAGCGTAACGGCTCTTCCGTCGCGGTACATCCCGATTGCTTCAATGCGAGCCATGTCTTCAAGCAAAGTCTTGGCAGATGACTCGGATATCTCGAAAAGTTCTTCTAGGTCGTGGTCCAGTCTTTTTAAGGTCTCAGTGCTGAGACCTTTGATCACACGGTGTGTTGGAAAGATGGTCATGTCCTTTTGGTAGACGTTGACCAGGGTCATTAGAGTGTACTTCGCATCGTCGGAAGAACACTCGTTGCGATATGCAAGAGAAGTCTCGTATCGATGGTGCCCGTCAGCTATTGCGATCTGAGATGGTTTGAGGAATTCAACAATCTTGGCAATCTCGTTTGCGTCGGCCAGAATCCACTGAATGTGTCTGACTCCGTTTTTGTCTATTACTTGAGCTGCTGGTTCATTAGCCATAACCCGGTCGAGGATTCTGTCAACAAGTCCTGCTTCGTCGGCATAAAGCGCGTAGATCGAGTCAAGATTAGCATGCGTCGCACGCATAAGCTCGATAAGTTGAGACTTAGGTTTGGCTAAAGTGTTCTCGTGCGGGAGGATCACTCGCTCGGAATAATCATGCAACCTGACTGCGCACGTGAACCCGCGCACTTTGTGTTCGCGACCCCCTTGCTCAAATATCTGCTGGTATACGTAGATAGCGGGCACGGGATCTTGCTTGAGGATGCCTTGGGCGAGCCAATCGTCCAGGTACGCACGGGCACGCGTGAAGCGGTTATTGGTCTTGTTATCGGTTTCGAATTCCTCGCCAAGAACCAGCCGCACGAAGTTCGCGGGGTGGAGTTTGTGATAGTAGACTCGATCTTCTGGCGATATAACGTCGTATGGTGGACTTACAACCTTGCTCAGATCGCCTACTACTGTTTGATCGTAGCGTATGCCTTTGAATGGCGCGACTTCCGCCAATGCCTCACCTCCATCAATGACGACATATTATAACACATATAACACACCAAGAATTGGTGCAACCATGCGCGGCACCAACGTTTTTGGCAGTTTAATGTTTTCTTCGATCAGGTGAAAGGGTCGGCGGAAACAAGCTTTTTCGAAATAGCCTTATGATTGGTAACAGGATTGCGGACCGGGGCTAGTTTGGTAGAATGTTTTAATGAGGAATCTATTGCTGTCGGTCCTTGTGACCGTACTATTGTGTACTGCCATGTCTAGTGAGAAAGAACCGGCCGAGAACGAAAATACCGTTCGAATCTACGACGTGTCGAGTGGTCGCGTGCAAGTTGTTGAGAGGGTTACTAGGACGGATGACGAGTGGAGATCCCTACTGACGCCCGAGCAATACCGGATAACTCGCCTTAAGGGAACCGAGAGACCTTTTTCGGGAACCTGTCCCATACCCGAGGTGGGAAGTAGTGGTGTTTACCAATGCGTGTGTTGCGGGACTGATCTGTTCAGGTACGGGGCGAAGTTTGAGTCGGGAACCGGCTGGCCTAGTTTCTACGAGCCAGTGTCGGAGCTGAACATCCGGTTTGTCGAGGACCGAAGCTACGGGATGATACGAACTGAGGTTCAGTGTGCAAGATGTGGTGCGCACCTGGGACATGTTTTCGACGATGGCCCTCCTCCGACCGGCAAGCGATACTGCATCAATTCAGCCGCACTGAAGCCTGCATCTAGTATTCCGAGAACAGAAACCGCGTCGGAACCGGCAAAAGACCAGAAATTGGCTTCCAATCGGCAGGAAAAGGCCACATTCGCGGCGGGCTGTTTTTGGGGAGTTGAGTCGGCTTTCAGAAAATACCTTGGTAAGGGGGTTATTTCCACTCGAGTTGGATACACTGGCGGACGAACACCAAACCCTACCTACGAGCAGGTTTGCTCGCACACAACCGGTCATGCGGAGGCAGTGGAGGTAGTCTACGATCCCGATAAGATCAGATATGAGAGCCTACTTGACATATTCTGGAGTATCCACGATCCAACCACGCGTGACAGACAAGGACCGGATATAGGCTCTCAGTATAGATCGGCGATTTTCTACCATTCTACTGAGCAAAAGAGACTTGCCGAAGATTCGAAGGCTAGGGTAGAGAAATCCGGTCGGTATTCGAACCCCATTGTTACCGAGATTAACCAGGCCGACGTGTTCTGGCCCGCCGAAGACTATCATCAACAATATTTTGAGAAAAGGGGCATCGATCCGACGTGTCACTAGCCGGCTTAGATGTCGTTTTGTTTGGCTAGCAACGTTTGAGACCTGCTGGGTGATCTACGCTACACCACCGATTTTAACTCGGCGGGCGCGTCATTCTGAGCGCAGCGAAGAATCTGGGTTTCCGAGGCTGTACGGCATTTTCATCTAATAAGTGCTTGCCAAGACCTATCAAAAGTGGCATTATTTGAACGGCGGATCAGTCTTCATATTTGTGGAGGTAGGTAGCGATGAAGATTACTGCCGTTGCGGTTACCGTGGCAGTTCTCAGCTCGGTATGTTGTGTTGGATGGTGCGCGGCGCCGTTGGTGGACCAGACAGT
>JAOAGX010000037.1 GCA_026415535.1 Armatimonadota bacterium
CGCTAGTGTCGGGGGTGGTCCTTTTGGGGCTTACGTGCCCGCCATTGCAGGCTCTTACGGGCTTAATAACTCGGGCCTGTTGATGAGGACGTTCGGCAAAGTTGTATCCACGGGCACGGGTTACTTTGTGATCGACGACGGCAGCCGTGACTTCCCATGCGGCAAGTCGGTTGTAAAAGGTCTCGCCGTATCGACTTCTGATGCTTTAGGCGGAATCTCGACGCCATCGGTTGGTAGTTATGTGTCCGTTACTGGGCTTTCGGGCGTGTTCTCAAGTGGCGGGCTTTACTATCCTATAATGCGTCCTCGAGCACAGGGGGACATATCTGTTGTAGTGCCGTAATGATTCGGTATACTAAGGCGAAGCGGGGTATCGACTGTGGAGGCAATCTTTTTTACATTCGCTGCCTTGACGCTTTGTGCGGCAGAATCTGTGGCGGCCGAGCCGTACATAGCGCCGTGGAGCAAACCATATGTAAGTGATCACCGCGTGTCTTGCTGGGGACGAACTTACGATTTCCAGTCTTCCTTATTGCCTGCAAGGATCGTAACACAGGGTGACAACATACTCGCCGGTCCGATTGAACTTCTTGCAGTGATAGGCGGCAAAAGTGTCCCATGGCACGACGTCTCGTTTAAGCTGATTGAAACTGGCACGGAATGCGTGCGATACCTCACACGTGCCAATCGTGATAGCCTTTCGGTCGAATGCCAAATGGCTACTGAGTTCGACGGCGCCACTAGAGTAGACATTTTAATCAAGCCGAGAGGCACTGTCGATGTAGATTCGTTGGATCTCGTCATTCCTTTCAAGCCACGCTACGCGAAACTGTTCCACCATTCTTCGACTTATCCTATCTATGTATGGGATTGGCCGAAGAGGCGAATCAATGCGGGTTCTATTGGGCCTGACGGCTTGAGGCTGCCGTTCGTTTTCCACATTTGGTTGGGGGACGATGATAGGGGATTGCAAGTCTTTTCGGAATCTGACGAATCCTGGTGCCCGAGTGATCCGGAAAATGCCGTTATTGTTACCCCCCAGAACGGTTCCACAATGCTGAGAATGAATCTATTAGCCAATACCAAGTTGACAAAGCCCTGGAAATGGACTTTTGGATTCATTGCCACGCCGGTCAAGCCCTGGCCGGATGATTATTACGATTTGCACTATTGTCAGATGGGTGATTACCCAATGTTGGAGAGATCGGATGGCGGAGTTCCTGCTGACGCCGAACATCCGCCGTTCATCGATATTATGCGCAACCTTGGCGTGAACTACGTAGGATGGCACGAAGCTTGGTCCGATGAGCAAAGCCTACCTCGACCGAAATACCCGGAGAAGTTCGTAACGGTGGTCAAGGCATGTCACGATAGAGGTATGGCTGTGGCGACATATACCGGATGCTATATGTCCGTTCGGTCCAAGGAATATAACAAGGACTGGGATGTCTACCCTGTAGGGGATTACTACCAACATCAGAGACCAGACAACGGTGACATTTGTCGCATAACGTGCAACAATACTGGTTATCCCGAGTTTTTGCTTGGTCAGTACTCAGAAGCTGTTAGGAAATATGGTATCGACGGATTGTACCTTGATGGTATAAGCGGCCCGCTTCCGTGTACAAACACCAAACACGGATGCGGATACGTAGGCAAGGATGGCAATGTGCATCCGACGATGCCAATATGGCGTACCCGCGATCTGATGAAGGGTCTCTATCGACTGGTAAAGCAGAACAAGCGCGGGATAATCGTATCGCACACGTCGTCCAGTATATTGCTGCCAGCGCTTTCTTTCGCCGACTTATATATTGACGGCGAACACCTCCTTGGTCATTTGAAACTCGGAACACCCGAATATCCGGAAGACCTGTTGCGTGCGGAGATGAGCGGACACAACTTTGGCATTCCGGCAACGCAGCTTCCTATTAGAGACTCAGACGTCGAGGTGAGCGAGCGTGCGAGAACGCTTAGCCTTCTTTATGATGCGCTATGGATGTGGAATCCGTACCACCAAGCTGACATTTGGCGAGCATATGACTCGTTCGGGGCTGCTGGGTCAAAATGGATTCCGTATTGGAAGACAGGAATTTTGATTTCTTACGGAGACTTGCCAGATTTAAAAATAAGTGCGTATCTGTATGAGAAACGAGGCGCGCTTTTTGTGGTGGCCAATCTAGGGGGCGAAGCAGCGACTGCAAAACTTACTATAAAACGTAAAGGCGTTGGGCTTGCTCCTGAAGTACCGCTAAGGGCTTACGATGCGTCTTCGAAGGATGAGATTGCTATGTCGGGTGACGAGATGACGATCACCGTTCAACCAAACCGATTCCGGCTCGTGGCTGTTGAGGTTGTGAAGTAACCGAGTCCGAAACACGCACTGGCCCGGTGATTCGAGGAATGTCAACTCGGACTACGATAACATCTTGATAGGACGATCTGACGTTTTGGGATCTAGTTGTTGAAGCGTTGGCATTGCCAAGACTGTGTTGCTGATAAGCGGCGAAACGCCGATATAGTGTTTCGGTATGTAGTTATTTAGGTGCCAACGCCAATGGTATTTTCCGGCGCGTCATACTCGGAACTACACGCCTTGCAGTTGTCATCCTGAGCACAGCGTTATTCTATGCTTAGTTTAAGGCTTAATGTCGCCCTGACCGAGGAACGTCATCCCGAGCATGACGTCGTCCCGAGCATAACGTCATCCCAGACATAGTGTCATCACGGACACAGCGTCATCCTGAGCGAAGCGAAGGATCTCAATGCAACGTCTTCGCTCACAAAACGCACGAGATTCTTCGCTAACGCTCAGAATGACGACTGGCAACGGCAGGCAGATTCTTCGCTTCGCTCAGAATGACGACGCGATAAGAACGTAATCAGAATGACGAAGTGTCATCCTAGGCAAATACCGTCATCCTGAGCGAAGCGAAGGATCTCCGAGGACACTTAAATCTCTTTAAACCCTGGCCCATTTTGTCTTCATTCTCTTGAAAGCCTGGGCTAGGACTTCGACCATATCCTCGACCTCGGAAATGATTCTGGGCGAAGACGGGTTGATCGTGAGCTTGTCAGGTTCGAAATAATGTCGGCGATAATGTCTGGCAAGTTCACGGCAGATTTCTTGGTCGATGCGCACGCCAGGGCCAAAGTTGACGCGAATCTGGTTGCGGACTGTTTTTATCGACTCGATTCCTAGTTCCCGGCAGCGAAGCCTGAGCCTGATTATCGCAAGCATGTTCCAAACGGCGCGTGGCGGGTCGCCGAAACGATCCTCCAGCTCGTCCTGTACAGCCTGGACATCCTCGCGGCTTTTCACCGCCGCCATTTTCTTATAGAACAGAATCCGGTGGGCTTCCGTCGGCATATATTCTTGAGGGATGTAGGCATCAATTGGCAGATCTACTGTAGGCAGCTCAAACTCCTCTACCTCCTCGCCTTTCACCTCAGCCACGGCTCTTGCAAGTAGCTGGCAATAAAGGTCGAAGCCGACTGCTGCCATCTGACCACTTTGCTCTGGTCCAAGCAAGTTTCCCGCGCCTCGAATCTCAAGGTCTCTTAGAGCGACTCTGAATCCGCTTCCAAGTTCGGTAAACTCCCTTATTGCGTCGAGGCGCTTTTCGGCGATTTCAGACATAATTTTGTCCGGCCTGTACAAAAGGTAGGCGTACGCCTGACGGTCCGAGCGGCCGACTCGGCCCCTTAGCTGATACAACTGTGCCAACCCAAGTTTGTCCGCCTCATTGATGATGATGGTGTTTGCATTTGGGATATCGAGCCCGCTTTCGATAATAGTTGTGCATACTAGAACGTCGAACCGGTGCTCGTAGAAATCCATCATCACGCGCTCAAGTTCGCTTTCGGGCATCTGGCCGTGAGCGACATCCACCCGTGCGTAGGGGACAAGCTTCCTGACTTGCTCCGCGACGTGCCCGATGTTCTCGACCCGGTTGTGTACAAAGAAAACCTGTCCGCCACGGTCGAGCTCTCGCACGATTGCCTCGCGCACTAAGTCTGCTTCGGCTTCTTTTACGAAAGTTTTGATCGGCATGCGACCCTCGGGCGGATCGTTGATAATGCTCATGTCGCGGATGCCTGATAGAGACATATGGAGTGTCCTGGGGATCGGCGTCGCGGTCATCGTGAGCGTGTCCACGGTTTTCTTGAGAAGTTTTAGCTTTTCCTTGTGGCGCACCCCAAACCTTTGTTCTTCATCGATCACAAGAAGACCGAGGTCTTTGAACGCAACGTCCTTCGACAACAACCTGTGTGTGCCTATTACGATGTCAACTACTCCGTATTTGAGTCCTTCGATAACCGACCTCTGTTCGGATTTTGACCGGAACCTTGACAACATCTCAATCTTGATCGGGAATGCTGCTAAGCGCTCGGTGAATGTGTTGAAGTGCTGCTGGGCGAGGACGGTTGTCGGACACAACACGGCCACCTGCCTGCCGTCGGATACAACTTTAAACGCGGCTCGGATCGCGACCTCAGTCTTGCCATAGCCGACATCGCCGCAGATTAGGCGATCCATAGCCCGAGGTTGTTCGAGGTCTCGCTTGACATCTTGAATAGCTTGAAGCTGGTCGGGAGTTTCCTCGTATGGAAACGCCGATTCCATTTCCTGTTGCCATGGGGTGTCCGGACTGAAAGCATGTCCTTCAAGTGCCTGTCTCCAGGCGTACAGTTCCACGAGTTCCTTCGCGAGCTCTTCGACAGCTTTCGAGACACGCTTTGTGGTTTTCGACCACTCGCTGCCGCCTAGGCGATGGATAACCGGAGGTGTTCCTTCACCGCCTATGTACTTTTGCACGCGATCAATCTGGTCGGTTGGGACGTAGAGCTTGTCTCCGTGGGCATATTCGAGGAGCAGATACTCCCGTTCAACACCTTGCGTTTCAAGCTTGTGTATCCCCCGGTAGTAGCCGATTCCGTGGTTTATGTGGACTACATAGTCGCCCTCTTTAAGGTCTAGGACGCTAGATATAGGTATCCCTTCGTGCGAAGGTTTCCTTAGTCGGACAAGCCTTTGTGCACCGAAGATGTCTGAATCGGCAAGTACCACGACTCGCGCTTCAGTGAGTTTGTAGCCTGAGCGAAGTGGCGAGTGAGCCACCCAGACGCAGCTTTGCGGTGAAGAAGTTGTGTCGGATCCTTCTTCCCCGCTCTGTATGGGGAACGTTAAGGGTGGTTGATCCTCAAGTTTCGCTCCACTGATGCCGTGCTCCTCCAGGATTTCGAGCATACGTGCTTCCTGGGACGTTGCGATCACTGCCTCTAACCCGTGTCCGAGCCAGGTCTTAATCTGATTCATCGCCACTTCGATGCGTCCTCCGAACGAGTCCATCGGTGCTGAGGGGATTGATATCATCACGTCTGTTCTAGCCCAGGTAATAGGCCTAGGCAATAGTGTTAATGCTATTCCTTGGTGTGCCTCCAGCGCGCGCTTTATAGTAGGTTCGAACGGTGCATGTTGCCGTTCCTGACTAGCCAATATCGCTCCTCGGTTCGCACGGTTAATCAGGGTCTCAATCATCTGTTCTTCGTGGCGTTCCCAGTGCGATTTGATTTGCGTTGGCTCGTCCAGGACCAAGATTGCGTCCTTGGGCAAGTAGTCGAACGCAGAACACTCCTCAGGATGCAGGTACGGCAGGTAGTGCTCGATCTCATCGAAATAGGCGAGTGATTCTAGTCGCAAAATGTCGTCCTCCACCTTTTCGCGGAGTCGAGCAGCGGCGTCGCGGTCATTTTGGTCTTCGAGGCTCTTGACTTGTGCGTCGAGCTCTTTCGTGATACGCTCCGCCGCCTTGCGGCTGTTGTCCAGGTCAAGTATAACTTCCCGTGCAGGGAGTATCAGCGCTGAGGAAACCTTGTCAATTGACCTTTGGCTCGCGGCGTCAAAGTGGCGAACGGACTCTATCTCGTCTCCGAACAGCTCAATTCGTAGGGGGTCGTCCTCATTCGAGGCATAGACATCGATAAGTCCGCCCCTTTTGGAAAACTCTCCGTGGTGATCAACTATGTCCGTGTGCTCGTAGCCCATGCTAGCGAGCAGTTCAGTGAACTTATGTAGGTCCATACGATCGCCAACCCGTATGCTGGCGTGCGAGCGGATTAGCGTATCTCGCGGCATTGTGCGGCGAAGGGCCGCGTTAATTGGTGCAACGACGATCACGGTTTTGCCTGAGGCGAGTGCATGTAGAGCGGCAAGTCGCTCGCCAATTATACTGAAGTCGGGAGGTCCTTCTTCGTAGATAAGAGAGTCACTTGACGGCAAAAATGCGACGCGGTCCTTAGGTATCCCGTAATGCGGCAGATCCTCGGCGATTCGCTCTGCCTGTTCTTGGGTGTAGGTGACTATAAGCATCGTTCGGTCGGTTTCTCGAAAGACGCCGGCCAGCAATAGACCCTTCGCCGCCCCTGCCAACCCCTCGATTTGTACTAGTTGCGCGCCATCCTCAATCTGATCGATTGCCTCACGGAAGCGAGGATAATCTTTGTGCAGTTTTAGGAGTTTTTCGAGACTCATCTCTTTTCTAGCCGCCGAACCTCACCGGCTAGCCTATCCTTGTTAGGAGTATGGGAGAACCTCACCTCCGGCCGTTCTCCTTGACGAACAGGGTGTACATGTCCAATAAGGGCTTTGGCCGTATAGATGGGGTGTCGCCAAAACCCTGAACGTGTGTTATTCGATTTGTGTCCCATAGGTATGGTACGACCGTTGTAAATACGTGTCAAGCAATACATGGTTCCGGAGAAGCTTTTCACAACTTTCCCCTTGCCAACCCCTGATTACCCTGTTAGAATAGCGACATGGCAATGCAATGCGAACGCCGCCGACGGGTATTAGGGTGGTAGATTTCATGTTCAAGTCTTATGATGAAATGGTTGAGGAACTGGAACGCGAGATGCGGCGCGTTTCGGATGACCTGCTCTTGCAGATGTTCCGAATGTCCAGTATGTCCGGCGAGGTATGGGCTCCTCGCGTGGACGTTTATGAGACTGTTGATGCCGTCGTGGTCAAAGTTTGTGTCGCCGGGCTTGAACCAGGCAATATGGAGCTAACGCTTTCAAACGATAATCGGTTCCTCACGTTGCGCGGGGTTCGCTCAGAGCAGGATGATGACAAGGCTGAGAGAATACGGTATCACCAACTGGAGGTATACTACGGCCCGTTCGAGCGCGTGATTGCCCTGCCGGCAGACACCTCGCTTGACCGGGACAATCTCAGCGCGGTCTACAAAGAAGGCTTCCTTAAAATCGTCCTGCCTAAGAAGCAGCGACTCGGGACCAGGAAGATCGAGATCGAGGGGTAGATGGAAACGAAAACGCAAGACGAGCAAAGCGGACTCTTAACGGCCGAGAGCGACGCTGGTGAGCGCGGCATCTTGATTCCTGATACTCTCAGCATATTGCCGATCAAGGACACGGTCCTTTTTCCGATGGTCGTAATGCCGCTGATTGTCTCCCGTGAGAGTTCGATGAAGTTGGTAGACGATGCCGTGGTCAGCGACACACGGATAATAGGCATGTCCACTCTGAAGGACCCCGGTATTGATGCGCCTCAGCCGTCTGACATCTACGAAGTAGGCGTTGCAGCGGCGATTCACACAATGCTTAGACTTCCCGAACACCAACGGTTGATTGTTCAGGGGCTCCGGCGCATACGGCTCAAGGAGATCGTTCAGACTGAGCCTTACATTCGAGCCAAGGTCGAGGAACTGCCAGATATTCAGGATTGGACCGAAGCCGAAAGTATGGAGATCGAGGCGCTCAGGCGAAATGTCGCGAGCGCGTTTCAAAAGGTCGTCCAGCTTACCCCAAATCTCCACGACGAGCTTCAGAATATTGCTTCAAGCATACCCAAGCCTGGTGTGTTGGCAGATACAATCGCGTTGCACTTGCCTATTCCGATCCCGGAGAAACAAGACCTACTCGAAACACGCGGCATTCGTGCTCGGTTGATGAAGCTCTTGGCTATCTTGATGCGCGAAGTGGACGTGCTGGAGCTGGGCAGCAAGATTCAGTCGCAGGTACACTCCGAGATGGGCAAGACCCAACGGGAGTACTACCTGCGCGAGCAATTGAAGGCTATCCAACGCGAGCTTGGCGAGACCGACGAGCGCACTGCGGAGATTGAGGAGCTCAGAGCCAAGATTGCTGAAGCCAAGATGCCCGAGGAGGCGGAGAAAGAGGCGTTGCGAGAGCTCGATCGCCTTTCTCATATGCCTCCTCAGGCTCCGGAATACACGGTTGCTCGCACCTATATCGATTGGCTTATCAGTCTGCCTTGGAACACTTATACAGAGGATAACCTAGATATTCCGCGCGTCCACCGCACGCTTGATGCCGACCATTACGGTCTAGACAAGGTCAAAGATCGGATACTTGAATATCTTTCCGTTCGCAAGTTCAAACAGGCCGGCGAGATCAGGCACCCGATTCTTTGTTTTGTGGGACCGCCCGGGGTTGGGAAGACCTCGCTTGGGAGATCCATCGCGCGGGCGCTCGGACGCAAGTTTGTGAGAATGAGCCTCGGCGGCATACGCGACGAGGCAGAGATACGCGGCCACCGACGGACTTACGTTGGTGCGTTGCCGGGGCAGATTATCCAGGGAATCAAACGTGCCGGGTCTCACAATCCAGTATTTATGCTCGACGAAATCGACAAGGTTGGGGCGGACTTTCGCGGCGACCCCTCTTCTGCGCTACTGGAGGTCTTGGACCCGGAACAGAACTCAACGTTCAGGGATCACTATCTTGAGGTCACATTTGACCTTTCCAAGGTTTTGTTTATCACGACTGCGAACGTGCTCGACACGATCCTTCCGCCGCTGAGGGATCGTATGGAAGTGCTCGAAATCGCGGGCTATACCGAGGAAGAGAAACTGGAAATTGCCAAGCGTCACCTAATCCCCAAGCAACTCGGCGAGCACGGATTGAAAAAGGGTGAGCACATTACGTTTACTAAGAAGGGGATTCTGGAGATCATTAGGGGCTATACTCGCGAGGCGGGAGTGCGCAATCTTGAACGCAGCATCGCGTCAATCTGTCGCAAAACCGCGCGTGAGTTTGCCGAGGGCCGTACCGAACTTGTCAAGGTGGATGTAAAAAAGGTCCGTGAGTTTCTGGGCGTGCCGCGATACACGTTTGAAGAACTGGCCGACCGAACCAACGAGCCGGGAGTGGCCGTAGGTCTTGCGTGGACTCCAACAGGTGGCGACGTGCTTTTTGTCGAGGCGACCCGCATGCGTGGTGGCAAACAGCTCGTGATTACCGGTCAGGTTGGCGACGTGATGAGGGAGTCGGCACAGGCGGCACTCAGTTACGTGCGCTCTCATGCAAAGGATCTAGGCGTGCCCGAGGATTTCTATGCCAAATCCGATATTCACCTTCACGTCCCCGCTGGCGCGATTCCGAAGGACGGTCCGTCGGCTGGGGTTACGATGGTGACTGCTCTCGCCTCGCTTCTTTCGGGGCGGAGGGTAAAGCCTCGCACAGCTATGACTGGCGAGATTACTCTCAGGGGCAAAGTCCTTCCAGTCGGGGGGATAAAGGAAAAGGTTCTGGCAGCACGTCGAGCCGGTGTGGAGACGGTAATAGTCCCCAAGGAAAATCGCAAAGACATCGAAGAGGATGTCCCCGAGGACATCCGCAGTTCGATGCGTATAGAATACGTCGAATCCGTAGACCAGGTTTTGAACCTCGCACTAGAACCAAACAGCAGAAAGAGCGCCAATTCTCCAAAGTAGTGTGCGTTTCGAGTTGCAGCCCCTTTGGAATTTCTATGAGCCGGACCATTTGCAAAGGCTCATTCCTATTCTAACCGGTTTACTAGGGTGCCTCCAACTGCCCGAGAGGGTTTTCTATTGGAGGATTGCCCGAGTTGCTCGGCGAACGGTATGTCCGTGCTGATGCGAGTTGACAACTTGCACTCCGGTTACAACGGCTCGGAGGTGCTTCAGGGAATCTCAATAGATCTCGGCGAACGCGATTTCCTTGGAGTTATTGGGCCGAACGGCAGTGGCAAGACTACGCTCTTGAGATCAATGGCTCGTGCGCTCAAGCCATTGTCGGGTAGGGTGGAACTGGACGGACGGGACATCTACTCGATTCCAGCTCGCGAGTTTGCGAGAAGAGTGGCGGTGTTGCCTCAGGACACGACAGTGGTTTTTGATTTTACAGTCCTTGAGATTGTGCTAATGGGGCGGTCGCCGAGGTTGGGTAGGTTTGCGGTAGAGTCGATGACAGACATATCGGTCGCCTTGGAAGCGCTCGAGCTTACAGGCACGGCTCATCTTTGCGATCGATCTATCAATGCTCTATCTGGTGGTGAGAGACAGCGAGTAATGCTTGCCCGCGCCCTTGCTCAACAGCCCGAAGTGCTTCTCCTTGACGAACCCACTTCCCATCTGGACATCAATTTTCAGTTTGAGATAATGGACCTCATTAGAGATTTGAACCGGCAGAAGTCCCTCACGGTGCTGGCAGTACTTCACGATCTGAACCTTGCCGGCCAGTATTGCGACCGACTGGTTGCTATAGGCAATGGTGTTGTTCAGGCCTCAGGTGCGCCGGAGGAGGTAATCACGCCTGACGTGATTCGCCAAGTCTATGGAGCCGAGGTTTGGGTCCGAAAACACCCGACCACTCGCCGACCGTATGTTATTGCCGGCATTCACCCTGCTAAGCTCTGGTGCGATAGGTCAAGCCGTGAGCCCTCGGAGTTTTTCGATGGACAGATTCGTGTACACTTAATCGGTGGCGGCGGCACAGCGGCTCCTTTAATGGCTAAGCTGGTTCGCCGCGGTTATCGAGTGAGCTGCGGAGTGCTAAACGAGGGTGATGCCGATCAAGAAGTTGCACAGGCGCTCGATGTGCCGCATGTCGTGATACCGGCTTTTTCTCACATTACCCCCGAGTCCGATGCCGAACATCGCGATCTAGCGAGTGCGTCGGACATAATCGTTCTCACAGACGTTCCTGTCGGCCATGCGAACCTAGCGAATGTTGTTGTGGCTAAGGACCTTGCCACACTGGGGAAGGTTGTGTTCGTGCTTAGACCTGATACGATAACCGAACGCGATTTTGCTGGTGGTGAGGCGATGGCTCTGGTTAGTCAAGCCATATCACTTGGAGCAGTTTCGGCAGCCACTCTGGACGAGTTGCTGAGGCTGATTGATTCCGAGGCTTCGAAAAAAGCCGATGTCTGAATTCCGAACTCTGAAAAGTGTTAGCGCCGTGTCCATTGAGAACTTTTTCTGACTGACAACCGTAATCGCTACAGCGCATTGCTACAATCCTGCTGGCGCTTTTTGGGGTGCTGTGTGCTCCACAGCGTTGGAGCGGCTGAGTTCTCTAGTCCTAGAGGCTTCGGTTCACGGAGCATTCCCAACGCCTTTCCCGGTGTTATGAGTTCTGATCGTCATTCCGAGCGTAGCTAAGAATCCCAACACCGAGCTTTGACCTTGGCTTCGCTCAGGATGGGACACCGTGTTAGGATGGGGCGCTTCGATATGGATGAGTCTTAGTTGTCGTTTTTGATTACGTCAAACAACGCAGCCGACGTAACGAGGTATAACCCTTCTTACTTTTGAACCTTCTTTTTTGCTTGCCATCTGCTAGAATAGATCTTGATCAAGACTTATTTTTCTCTAGGAGTGGGGTATGGGGGGGAGGTCAAACCTCTCCCCACGCCGTGAGAAAAAGGAAGGGTCTAGACTGCGCGGATTACCTTGCCGGCCTTAATGCACTTGACGCAGACGCGGAGTTTCTTCGGTGTGCCATTGATTTTGGTGCGGACGGTCTGCAGGTTCGGCATCCACCTGCGCTTGGTCCGCGGCGCGCGTAGGGCCCAAGCGCCGGAGTGGACGTGCCTAATATTCTGTCCGAACTGTGGACCTTTGCCGCACACGTCGCAAGTGTTTGACATATCTTAATGGTCCTCCCAGAATGAATCGACGCCACACAGGC
>JAOAGX010000038.1 GCA_026415535.1 Armatimonadota bacterium
CCCTAATACTGCGCGAAAAGGTTCGGTCTCCTGTTTGATGTTCTCTCGCGTCGCTCACTGTGACGTTGGAGTATCGTAGGAATTCTGCATGATTCGCAGCCCTGGGATGAACGCTCCTTCGAAGCCAAGGCTTCGTACCACGGAGTCCCCAAACGCCGCTCACATCGGCAAAAAGAGCATCATCGAAGCAATGTTTCCGCGAAAAACCCTAGTGCGACACTCGGATAGGGCGTAGGGTCGAGCTGTATTCCTTGACCACTGGCAATGAACGTGGTATATTACAAATTGTATAGCTTGTGAAGGGGAAAGCTGTTTGTCTCATAGTTAGCTCGTTATTAATCTACTTATTATTTATCCCCGCACTTGCTAGTTCTGCTATCGCGTTGCCTGGTCCGTTTGACACGGGCAGGGGCTTCGCTGTACGTCTTCCCTCGGTGAGGTGATGGCCGAGTATGTCTGGTCATTCTAAATGGCATAACATCAGGCTTCGTAAGGGCAAACAAGACGCTCTCAGAGGTAAGCTTTTTACAAAGATCGCTCGCGAGATAATTGTCGCAGCTAAGGAGGGCGGTGGCAACCCCGAAAGTAACTTGCGCCTGCGATTAGCCGTGCAGAAGGCCCGTGAGGCTAGCATGCCTCAAGAGAATATCAAGCGCGCCATAATGCGTGGTACTGGCGAATCCGGCGAGAGCGCCAACTTTGAGGAAATCATCTACGAGGGATACGGCCCCGCGGGAGTAGCGATAATGGTCTCCTGCCTTACGGACAACCGCAACCGCACCGTAGCAGAGCTGCGCAACATTTTTGCCAAGAATGGAGGCAACTTAGGAGAAAGCGGCTGCGTTAGCTGGATGTTCGATCCGAAAGGATTGATCCAGATCCCCAGCGACAAGGCAGACGAAGAAACGGTAATGATGGCGACCATGGACGAGGGTGCCGAAGACATACGGGTCGACGAAGATACTATAGAGGTCCTTTGCCAACCTGAGGATTTGCCAAAGGTCCGCGATGCGGTTACACGAGCCGGTATCGAGTATACTTCGGCTGAAGTAACAATGCTTCCGAAGACTACCGTAAGAGTCGAAGACAGCAAGGAAGCTAGCCGGATACTGAGACTGATGGACGCTCTCGAAGACAATGATGACGTCCAGCAGACCTACGCTAATTTCGATATACCTGACGAGATTCTGCAAGCGGCCTCCGGTTAAACCACCTGTTGCAGTGGAACGTAGACCAGGATTGGCAAGTAAGGCTCGTTGGACAAAAGCGGACGGTGAAGAACCCATGTTCAGGCTGAGGGTCGAGTGGCACCATCGGTGTCCAAGTTGTGGTACGCAACTCGTCGTCGATTTCCTTAACGACTCATTCGATTCATGCCCGTGTCCATGGTGCGGACTAAGCAGTGGAA
>JAOAGX010000039.1 GCA_026415535.1 Armatimonadota bacterium
AGATGTGTATAAGAGACAGGCCGTTGGCTTGCGTATGGAGGCGTTGCTGCTTGTGCATATCAAAGTTGCAATTAAAACGCGAACCTAACGCCTTCGTAGACTCGACATTCTCTGCCTAGCTAGCGAGAGAATTGCCGAAACGCGCTCATTCTCAACAAGCCGTCTCTGGAACAGCCTTGACCAACAAGGACTGTAGTGCTACGATAGTATGCGCAAGTGCTACCCCGGGGGTCAGAAATGCCCAAACTTGAACGCTTCGGCGTATCAATGGAAGAAGAACTGCTAGAACGTTTTGACGCACTGATCGAATCTCGTGGTTATGCATCCCGGTCAGAGGCAATACGCGATCTTGTGCGTAAGGAGCTGGTGAGTGATGAGTGGTCAGATCCCAAGGCGGAGGTTGTCGGGACGATAACCATAGTCTACGAGCATCATCAACATGAACTTGCCAATACCCTGGCAGATCTCCAACACCAACACCACGGTGCCATTTTATGCAGCACACACGTTCATTTAGACGAGCATAACTGTCTGGAAGTCGTCATTGCGCGTGGATCGAGCGCCAGACTGAGAGCAATTGCAAACGCGTTGATCAGCACCCGGGGCGTCAAACACGGCCAGCTTGTAAGCACGACGACGGGTGTTGGGCTAGTATAGTAACACACTGCGTGTTGCCGACCGTATTACTGTAGGATAGCAAAGTCGCGAAGATCTGATTCACCATCACAGGCTGTTACGACAAGTGTCTTCGGCGACTCGATGCTTCTCAATCAAGCTGGAAATCGTTGAAAATGCCGGGTTTGCGTTCTATCGCAAGAGTCTCAGTTTGAGGGAAAAGACCAATGAACGAGTTCGCTTCACTGGCAAAGCCAAGTATAGTACCGCCGCTTCACAACGGCTTCGCGCCTGCATCACTGGCCGTCCGCGAGTTCCTAAAAGCCGTTGAAGAATCCGGACGAGGAACCGACCTGGTTATAGCTCTGGAACGCAGTGGCGGTCAGATCAGCGTCTACCGTACTCGCTGCTTTGAAGAAGGGGGGGGAAATGACGAACTTAATTGGCAATTCGCCGAGCGTTTGGTCAAGTTCCTGTTGTGGCGCAGTGGAGGGTGGAGGATCATCATCGGAGGCCCTGAAAGCATAGGTAGACGTATTGATGTGGCTTATTCGCCCGGCGGCATTCGGTCTTGGGATGCCGATTTCATGGGAAAAGTTTATGAGCGTCCATTTACTGTAGAATTTACTGAGCCCGGCAAGGTTCCCGAACCCAACGAGGGCACTGTTGCGCTTGGAGGACATCTCGACGGATGTCGGATTGGGTTCGACTTGGGTGCAAGTGATCGAAAAGTCTCGGCGGTAATCGACGGAGAAACGGTTTACACCGAAGAAGTTGTCTGGGATCCGCGCAACGCTACCGATCCAGACTACCATTTCAACGAGATCAACTCTGCACTCAAAGCTGCTGCTGCGAAGATGCCCCGAGTTGACGCTATCGGCGGCAGTGCGGCTGGAATCTACGTGAACAATCGTCCACGCGCTGCCTCGCTTTTCCGAGGAGTTCCTAGCGATCTCTTCGAATCCAGAATCGCCAATCTCTTCCTTGATCTAAAGAAAGAGTGGGGCAACGTGCCTTTTGAGGTCGTTAACGATGGCGAGGTTACTGCGCTAGCAGGTGCAATGACGCTCAAGGACGGTGCTGTATTAGGAATCGCCCTAGGTTCTAGCGAGGCCGGGGGATACGTAACTCCAACCGGAGAGATCACGACCTGGCTTAATGAGCTGGCGTTCTGCCCAGTTGATGTGAACCCGGATGCACCGGTTGATGAGTGGTCCGGCGATTACGGATGTGGGGTCCAGTATTTTTCTCAGCAGGCCGTGTTCAGACTTGCCAGTGAAGCTCGGATCGAGGTCGATCCCACACTTGGACCAGCCGAAAAGCTCAAATGGGTACAATCTCTGCTACAAGCTGGAAACGAGAATGCCCGGCAAATCTGGAAGACCATTGGCATATACCTAGGCTACGGAATTGCGCACTATGCCAATTTCTACGACTTGAGACACGTTCTGATTTTGGGCCGCGTCACATCTGGTGAGGGCGGTTCTATCATACTCAATGAGGCGCGCGACGTGCTAGGCCGCGAGTTTCCGGAGCTGGCTGAAGGGATAAAGCTACATTTGCCCGATGAGTCTAGCCGACGAGTGGGCCAAGCTGTTGCCGCCGCCAGTCTTCCGGTTATCGAAAAGCGGGAATAAATTAATCAGAAACACTTTAAGCATCCCGGATATTCATCCGTTATGGACGTTCTGGGCGTGTCCTATATTGCAAAACCCGAGGTACCGACGTTTCTGGGTGGATACACAGTATGCAACTTAACAATCCAACCTCTGAAATCTTCGTTCCGGACGGGTCAGACATAGAAGAGGCCGTGGCTCGCACGACGCACATGTGCATCGGTGCTCATCAGGATGATATCGAGATAGCTGCGTGCCATGGGATTCTTGAGTGCTTCGGCAAACCAGATAAACACTTTATGGGGGTTGTCGTTACCAACGGCAGCGGCAGTCCGCGCGACGACCTTTACGCTCACTACACTGATGAGCAAATGATGGCCGTGCGCCGGCTTGAGCAAAGGAAAGCTGCGTTTGTCGGCGAGTACTGCGCACAGGCATTCCTAGATTACACTAGCGCGGCAGTCAAGGACCCTTCGAACACGAAAATAATCGATGATTTGAAAAGAATAGTCACGGCCGCTCGCCCCGAGGTTATCTACACACACAACCTTGCCGACAAACACGATACACATGTTGCGGTCTCACTGCGATTGATTGCGGCCCTACGGGAGCTGCCAAGAAACGAAAGGCCGACCAGGCTTCTGGGTGTTGAGATTTGGCGAGACCTGGATTGGCTGGTCGATGAGGACAAGACGGTCCTAGACGTATCAGCTCACGAGAACATATCCGCTGCACTGTTAGGAGTTTTTGACTCCCAAATCTGCGGCGGTAAAAGATATGATCTAGCCACGATGGGGCGACGCCGCGCACACGCTACTTATCACGAATCACACGGGGTAGATGTTTCAACAGCTTTGTCTTACGCTATGGATCTTACACCGCTTATATACGACGATTCAATAAACCCGGGCACCTATGTGCAGTCGTTTATAGATCGCTTTGCTGAGGAGGTAAGGAACAGGATCCGGAGGCTTGCATAGATCAGTCTTGCCATCGACGGACTCTGAATCGATCCCCGATGCTTGCGCCGCTGGGGAAATCCGCCGATAATGGTCTTGGTTGGAGGCTCACGTTGGAGATTCAAGAACTGCAACAGCAAATTGCCCTTCTCAAGGAAAAGCTTGAGCGCGCCGAACGTCGTCTAGCTGCGCTGCGCGAAAAAGGCAAGTACCTGGAAATGCAGTACAAAGACGCGCGTGAGCGTGAAAAGCAGACAGGTGAAATCATAGCCGAACTTCTCGAACGGCAGCGCGAACTTAACGTAATGCTCAACCGCGCCAACATTATGCTGAATCGTACCCAAGAAGTCATGGCGCTTACATCAATGGAACTCAACGAGATGGCCAAGGCCCTCCCTGAACCAAAGAAGGCTGAGTGGGCCGAACGAGTTGCGCGAATCAACGAGCTTTTTAAGAAGACTGGGGTGCAGGACGCGGAAATGCTTGCCTTGGAATCCAACACGTTTCCCGCCGAGTCCGGTCACAAGTCCGCCGATGAGCACGACAACTCGCCGAAGTTTGGCAACCCCCAAAAAGAATTCGAAGAAGCTGCAAACAAGAAACAGTCGATTTGGGAACGTATTTACAGACGCGAGCCGCCTCGTGTCGAAGCATTCCCAGTTGACGACACGGAGCCAGAGCCTGCAACAGAATCAGGTCAATCTGATTCTAGTAGAGCAGAAAATTCAGCCGAGCAATCCGACGATAACCCTCTTACCTTTCCGCCGCGCCGAAAGTCCTGGTGGCGTCGGGCTGCAGGATAGGTTTTAGGCATCGCGAGAGGATACCCTTTTCACACGAACGCACCAGCTGCCAGGTAAATTTCGTTCCGACTGAAACCTTTCTTGGAAACCGGGCGACATCTTCAATTGCAAACCCAAAGTATTGGTAGTAGAACTGTTCATAATGAGGAGACTGCTGGCAGAGCCATAGGTTATAGCCTGACTCACCCCGAGATCGATACCCTACAACCTGACAGACGCAGACGTAGAAGAAGGGGAGAGCGAATACGTTGCGCAAAACAACAGAGTGAACGCCCAACCGACTAGGATAACCGGTCAAAAAGACCCGATTATGACACTGCTGCGCGAGATCACCACTCAGGAAGGGCGCAGAGCACGTAGCCTCTTTTTTGTGGAAGGGGATGAACTCGTCTTGCGCGCTTACGACTTTGGGGGCCCGGTACACAGTCTTATCTTGACCGAAAGGTTCGTAACATCTGCGGGGGCTCAACAAATCGTAGAGAGGGCCGCAGCCCTTGGCACACCGGTGTTCACGACGACAAGCGGACTGCTTGACAAGATACTGCAGGCGAAACCAACTCCGGAGTGCCTGGCGATAGTCGAGCGCAAACTTGCCAAGCTCTCCGACGTGTTTTCGAAAGAAAAGGCGCTTGTCGTCATGCTCGAACGAGGCGAGAACGCGGACAATCTCGGAATGCTTTTAAGATCAGCAGACGCGGTAGGCGTCAGCGGAGTAATATTAACGGCCGACACCGTAGACCCGTTCAGCCGGCGTGCCGTAAGAGGTTCTCGAGGCGCAGTTTTCGCTGTTCAGATTTGTATAGTGAAAGATGCAACTCACGCAATTGAGGAAGCACGCACTTCTGGTCTACGTATCGTAGCGACATCTGCTAGAGCCAATACTCTCTACACCACAACCGATTTCACCAAACCCACGCTCGTGATCGTTGGTAACGAACACACTGGAATATCGGACTCCGTTTGGGAATGTTCGGACCAAGTCGTTCGAATTCCGATGATGGGACGAGTAAACTCACTGAATGTCGCGGTCGCAGCAAGTGTGATTCTTTACGAAGCAGTCAGACAGCGCTCTGCACTTTAGTAGCTCATCGTTGGGCCGAGATTCTTTGCCGCACTCAGAACGATGTAGTGAAGCGAGTGGTATCTCTTTAAGTGTTGTGCGACAAACAGCCTTAAGACTGACGTCTCATCCGCGCAGAGGCTCCGGATCGCAGAACACTATGAGAAGCTGTTTTGATGGAACCAAACCTCAGCGTTTTTCTGCGATCCGACACTCCTCAATTAAGCGGGAGAATCGCCGAAAACGTGCTTATCGCAACAACGTAAAAAGAGTAAGAAACATTGACGCGGACTACTTTCGGAAGGTAGAATTACGCGTGGAGTTACGTAGTTTGAAAGGCTATAAAGTGGGAAAAGGCTTGACGAGCTTTTTCCCACTTGGCACATGTGAGGGACCTGTCGTGATCAAACTGGGCGCGCAGTGGATCTTGACGGCATTTGCCGTGGCAAGCTTGATCGGATCACCTGTTTTTGCCGCCTTTAAACCAAAGGTTTCGGCGAGTGGTGACAAACTCATTATCAATTCACGCGTTGCAATCCGTTTTCGCGCCGCAAACGGCAACCTGAGTCCGCGTGACCGTGCACGAATTACCGCAGAGCGTATCGCTAAGCTGGTTGACCAAAATGTGAGTCCCTACTTGATTTTTGGCAAGGGGACGCGGCATCAGGGACGCGTAATGGCCGGCGAGACACTGATCTGCGTGGTTACGCCATTGGACGCGAGGTTGGGGCGGACTACGCCGCTTGGCCTGGCCGGTTCATGGGCAGCAAACATTCGCACCCTGTTACTAATGCCTCCATTGATCCTTAGCGATAGGCGGATTGTCGTACCGCTGGGAGAAAATCGGATTGTTGTAGTGTCAGGCGCCGCTACAGGGCCGATCAGCGCAAGCTCCGACTCAACCGAGGTGGTTGCCGCTACGCCTGGCACAGAAGGTCGTTACGTCCGGATAACCGGTAAGCAAATCGGGCGCGCCACTATTACTATCGAGGTAGAAGGCGAAACAGCGACACTTGATGTGACCGTAAAAAAATACGCCGGTTCGGTACCGGGATCGGCCTTTGCGGAAGTAACCGGCAACCCTTGCCCAACTTCTTTGGTAGCTTATGCTGCCTCACAAGCTGCACTTCGCAACGCCTTAATTGAACCTGGTGCGTCGGCTCGAATTGAGCGCATCGAAGGGGCTGACAAACCACTTCTCCAGGGAACAACCCGCCAAGTCAAGGTTTATGTGTCTATTGCCGGTCCCAGTTACATCGACTATTTGGGCACATGCGTGGTAGAAACACGCGCATCCTATTTGCCACGCGAGGATCCGGATTTGCTTTTCTACAGCAACTCGCCTGAGCGCTTCACGAAATACCAGGAGCTTTTCGCTGGCAAACTGGAACCGGACAAGTCAACTCGCATACTTTATCATCACCAAAACGCCGTAGGCAAGCGCGCGCGGTTACTTGTGGAGATTGTAAACCCCAAACCCTCATCGGCGGTTTTCCGAGTGTTCAAGGCTGCGTCGGCTCCTCTAGTAGACACTGTGCTAGTGGGCTACCTCGCCAGCGCTGGCTTTCTGAGGGACCAGTTCTATAACGCCAGTGTGATAGAACGAATCCCGGGCCAGTCCAGACTCATCCTGGTATCGGACGTTCTCGGTCACACGGAAACGGCAAGCGGAATATTGCAGGTGCGACAAATCGCGGGCGACGGGGCGTATGTGCGTATAGTTGCCTTGCCACCCGAACTCGAACCCCAGCCGGTAGGCACCATTGCTCCTGTACCTGATTCCATTGCTCTTCAGCTTTCGGATCACGTCTACAAGTCGCCCTTGAAGCTGCTTGAGGCCGAATACGTAGTAGGCAAACAGTGGGCTTTTATACCGATTGGAAGGCATGCGATCTATTCCCCAGATGCACGCCGCAAGCTCGACGGCAACTACGGTGTAACCTACGACATCAAAGTCAAGGTGGAAAACCCGACCGATCGCGAGAAAAAGATTCAAGTCCTCTTTGATCCAGTTGCGGGGCTGGCCTCGGGGATATTTGTAATCGACGGCTCGTTCGTATCTGCCAAGTATGCAAAGCCGCCCAAAGAGGTCATCCTTGCAACCTATCGTCTTAAGCCGGGAGAGATCCGCAACGTTAGAATAACGACTCTGCCGGTCGCAGGTTCTCACTACCCCGCAACATTGGTTGTACGCTCGTAGGCAAGAAATCGGCGCGGCGGAGGTTCTTTGCTTGCTCAGAATAACGCAGTTTGATGCTAGGACATCTTTGGAGTGCAATGTGATCCCACATCCTTTGGTTTAGAGTGACTCGTACCCCGCAGCTTTTAGACATCCGAGTCCTTCTATTTCAAGGGCAATGTTTCGGAAACTTGTTCACGGAGCGCCAAAGGCTACAAATCACAAAGCACTCCAAAGAAAAGAGTCGATGGCCCTAATAAGGGCCATGTGGAGTCTAGCTTTCCAGATTAAGCCATTTCATTTCTTCCGGTGTAAGAGTCAGACCAAGACCTTGCATTGAAATGTTCATCTCGTTAATCGACGCTGGGCCAAAGAGGGCGAAGGTCGGGAAAGGTTGGCTCAAAACATACGCCATTGCGATTGCTACTGGCTCCACTCCCTTCTTCTTCGCCATCTCCTTAGCGCGCGCTAGACGCTCGAAGTTGTCCTCGCAATACCAGCTTGTCACCAGTGACTGGTCCGCCGTATAAGCCGGGTCGCCTAACACAAAAAATCCTCTCGCCAAGCTCGACCAAGCCAGAAGCGGTATTTGTGTTTTTTCGAACCAGGCCCGTGACTCTGCGTCCGACGAACTAAGTCCTCCCGCCCACACCGGCTCTACCATCCTCGCAAGGCTGAAGTTGTTGCTCACGGCTACAAAGCCTAAGAGCCCTTTAGACTTTGCGTAGGCGTTTGCGGCCTCGACGCGCTCAATCGACCAGTTCGATCCGCCAAACGCCCTGATTCGACCGGCGCGATGGTGTTCGTTTAGAACGTCGACGAACTCGCCGACGGGGATTTCAGGATTGTCACGGTGTAGCAAGTAGATGTCGGCGTAATCCGTACCGATTCGCTCGAGACTCTCGAAAAGCTGCTTAGTCAGATTTTCCGGATCACAGTAAGGAGTGTGTGCACCCTTGACGATGACGACAACTTTGTCACGAATACCTCGATTCGCAATCCAGCGTCCGAGTACACGGTCGGCAAGGCCGCCGCCGTAAACATAGGCCGTGTCGAACGCATTGCCTCCGCGAGCGAAGAACTCGTCATAAAGTACTGATGCGTGCGGAAGAGGAAACTGAGCCCCAGACAACATCACACCCATGATGAGGCGTGACACGGGTTTATCTACGCCCTCGATGCTGCCGTACTTCATAGGCGGCGATACTCTTACTCCCCCAGCAGAAACGCGCTTTGCTTGATTTCCCTCAGTAAGAATCACCTCTCCTTGTTCCCCATCGGGAAGGCGAGGTCTAACAGCCAGCGGCTTTCGGTCGACCGTGGGCCAGTCCGCATCAAGTTGCTCCATAGGATAAGTAACACCTACCGCGACTCGCCACGAGTCGAGTGTCCGCATGTTCCCGAGAGAGTCATCCCAACCAACAGCAGGCGGTGGAGCCTGACGATCTGGTATGTGTCTGGCTACTATGTCCGCCTCAATAGTGTAGGATGTGTGCGGCGTGTCGATAATGATCCTCTCGGGATCTTTTCCGGCCCGATTGAGAACGATTTCAGCGTGTTGCGGACAAAACCAGGGCGAAGGAACGTAGATGCTGCCCTCGGTGCCATAGATGCGAACTGCATTTTCCTGGTTGAGTAAGACACCCGTCGAAACCTGGGCGAGAATGTCGTTTGGAAACCGAAGCATACCTATTGCGTAGTAGTCAACTCCTGTTTCGCCGACGTAAGCCATCCCGGTAACCTCAATTGGGTCAACAAACGGCTTCCCAAGCGCTGTTCCGGCTACCAGCCTCGACATTGAGCAACAATAGCAGCCGACATCCATTATTCCGCCTCCTGCAAGCTCCGGGGCAAAGAGGCGGCCCTTGGGGTTATAGTAGCCCTGGAAGCTAAAAGTTGCTTGAACGACCTTGACTTCCCCGACTGCGCCGCTCTTAATGAGATCTACCACCTTTGCTGTCTGAGGATGACAGCGATACATAAAGGCTTCCATCAGAAACACATCGTTGCGCCTAGCTGCCTCAACAACAGCTGTTGCTTCGGGATAGTTGAGCGCAAGAGGTTTCTCACAAAGCACATGCTTGCCTGCGTCGGCCGCCTTTACGGCCCATTCAGCGTGCATTGGATGTGGTGTCGAAATGTAAACGGCCTCGACGTCCGGATCGTCAAGGAGAGCCTGATAGTTGCCGTAGCGACGCGGCACTTTGTATTCGTCCCCAAACCTGTCGGCGGCTTCCTGCGTACGACTAGCAACAGCTAAAAGCTCACCCGTCTTCGACTCGCGCAGTCCGTTCGCGAATACTCCGGATATTCGACCGGTGCTGATGATTCCCCATTGAAGTTTCTTGCTCATTCAATCCTCCGTCGTGGCGGTAATAGTCTATCCATTTCTAACCGCCGCGTTAAGTTTGCCCAATCTGTGTTAGAATGCTCTGAACGTGATTCCTTCGGAGGAAACAGCGGTGGAAATAATAGGTCACCGAGGCGCAATGTGGGACGCGCCGGAGAACACCCTGGCATCTTTCAAAATGGGTTGGGAGCAGAAGGCGGACATTGTTGAATGCGACGTTCGACTTACTGCTGACGGACGGATAGTAACGATCCACGATGCCACAACCGGTCGGACCGCGGGTATTGACCTCACAGTTGCTCAGACAACATCGGATGAACTCCGCAAATTAGATGTCGGGCGATTCAAGGGAGAGCAGTTTGTTGGAGAAAAGATACCGTTTCTTGAGGAGGTATTGGAAATCGTCCCACCGTATGGTAAACTTTTCGTCGAGGTCAAGTGCGGAACCGAAATACTGACTCCGCTAAAGCAAGTGGTAGCTGACAGCGGCAAAGCCGAGCAAGTAACCCTGATAGGCTTCGATCTCGAGGTAGTAACCGAAGCAAAGAAGATGATGCCGCAACAACAGGTTTATTGGCTCCTTCGCACGCCGCGCGATGCACAAGGCAATGAAACCGAATATGACCCCAACATTATCGACATCGTTGCAAAACGCGGCCTAGATGGACCCGACCTACACTATGCAGGCCTCACACCGAAGCTAGCAAGGGATATAAAGGCAGCAGGACAGAAGCTATACGTATGGGTGGTAAATGAACCAGACCTAGCACGACGGCTGATTGATATGGGAATCGACGGCTTAGGAACCGATAGACCCGGGTGGCTGAGAG
>JAOAGX010000040.1 GCA_026415535.1 Armatimonadota bacterium
AGATGTGTATAAGAGACAGATGCTATTCTTATGCCGTTGGGCCTCATAAACTCCCTTTTGGCCGGAGGTATAAAGGGCCTACGAAAAAACCATGGTCGGCGGGGTCCCACGGGATCCCCGGAATATCGTGGTGGACAAGGAGGATACGGAAGAAACGTGATAGTCGTGCAAAAATACGGCGGCAGCTCAGTGGCAACTACGGAGAAAATGGCTGCGGTCGCAAAGCGTGTCGCCGAACGCGCCAAAGAGGCTCAGATGGTTGTGGTTGTTTCGGCGATGGGCGACACGACCGACGAGCTAATCAGTATGGCAAAACAGCTTTGCGCAACGCCAGACGACCGGGAGCTAGATAAATTGTTGGCAACCGGCGAACAGGCGTCCAGTGCGCTCCTCGCAATAGCGCTTCATGAGTTGGGCGTGAATGCGGTTTCTTTGACGGGTGGTCAGGCCGGAATCATTACCGAGAAGACCGCCGGCAAGGCCCGAATTCTCAAGATCGATTCTAAGCGTCTAAAGGAAGAACTCGCCAAGGACAACGTCGTTGTCGTCGCGGGCTTTCAGGGAATCACGGAAAACGCCAGTTGGGCCGACATAACGACGCTTGGAAGAGGCGGTTCGGACACGACGGCAGTCGCGTTGGCAGCAGCGCTAAAAGCCGATTCATGCGAAATATATACCGATGTGGACGGTGTATTCACAGCCGATCCACGTATCGAGCCGAATGCGCGCAAGCTGGACACCATCTCTTACGAGGAAATGCTGGAGATGGCAGACCAGGGCGCCAGGGTGATGCACTCGCGTGCCGTCGAGCTCGGTCAGCTCTATGATGTTGAAATACTCGTTGCTAATGCCGCGGGCGGGGTCCCCGGCACGGTTATTAAGAAGGAGGATGTTGATATGGAAGTACGCAACCCCGTTCGCGGGATTGCTCACGATACTGATGTAACAAGAATAACGATAGTGGCCGTTCCGGACCGGCCCGGCATCGCTGCGCAGATATTCCATTCGCTTGCCGAGGCTAATATCAACGTAGACGTGATTGTTCAAAACGTCAGTTCCGAAGGTCACACTGACGTTTCATTTACCGTTGCCGATGCGGACTTCGAGAAGGCGAAGAAAGCTTTGGAACCGCTTTTGGGCAAGCTGGAGGCGAGAGGACTGCTTACCGACCAGAACGTGGCCAAGGTATCGATAGTTGGTAGTGGTATGAGGTCCAGCCCGGGATATGCTGACCGAATGTTTTCGGCGCTGGCGGAGGAAGGTATCAACATTCTTTCGATCACCACAAGCGAAATTCGAATTACCTGCCTGATCGAGAGAGACAAGGTCAAGCAGGCAGTTCGTGCGCTACATAAGGCGTTTGAGCTGGAAAAAGTTTGATCGCAAAAAGCTTAAACGTCACACTAACGTCTGATTAAACAAGGCCCGCTACTAGGCGGGCCTTGTTATGTAATCCGACTTTCTGCGCGCCTTTCCGCAACAATTTGCATATGTGGGTCCATATCGCTCTTTCCTCTTCTTTGCTTAAATCAGGTTCCAATATCTCGAGCACCTCATAATAGGTGTTGTGCCGGCATACAACCAGGACATGATGGCGTGAAACTGGTAGAAATGCGGGTGGATGCTCCGTCACCGGCATGCTATTCTGCAAGTAGGAGAAATGCCGATGAAAAGACGGTCGAGCAGGATACTACCTGCGAATGCTGCGCTGGTTGCTGTCGGACTTATCGACCTTTTAACCACGCTAATTTGGTTACGCGCCGGGATTGCTGTAGAGGTCAATCCTATTATGGCAGCTGTTCTTAGGTGCGGGCTGAGCGCTTTCATTGGTTTGAAGCTGACGACTCTAGCGACATACTTGACGGTGATGGAGTGGTATCGCCGCCGTAGGAGTGCTGCTTTCGCGCGCTCGGTGGCCCGGATTACATTGGCAAGCTACCTGGCAATCTATGCAATATCGTTTGCTTATGTGAACGGCGCGATTTTCTTAGGCTAGCCTATTGGTTTAGATTACGGGGCTTTAGCACCGCATTATCCCTTTTACTATTTGAACCTGGCGCCGTTCAATCCCACTTTTATACAGCCCTTCGGATCTCACAGGCTCCTCTTCTTCGAATAGGTTATTGCGACAAGTGCGTTTTCCGGCGATTTCCCCCGCTTGTTTTAGTAGTTTCGGATCGCCTAAGGCGGGTTCTGTTGCAATAAAAGCTTGGTTACACTCTACACCTTTTGTCAGACTGCCGATACTAATCATGGTCGCTAGCAATGCCGACAAAGCAGAAAACCAGGTCGATCACTCACCGGGTCGGGCTTGACATCGGTAGCCATTCGGTTAAAGGTGTGGAGGTTGTCGAGCGTGGAGCGGAGATCGTAATCCGAGCTGCTCGGTCTACGCCGATACCGGGGTTTAGGTCAAAGGCCGATCCGCCCGATCACAGTTCTGTAGTCCAGGCGGTCAAAACGCTTTGGGCAGCGGCGGGGTTTGGCACCAATGCCGTGGTCCTGGCGCTTCCCGCGGAGTCAGTTTATATCAAGTGGCTACACCTAGAAGCATCAAATCCTGACGAACTCGACATAACTGCCCGCGCGGCTGCAGTTCGAGGGGCGCCTTTCCCTGCGGATGATGCAATTGTTGATTACCGCGTGATGACCTCACACGGTCGGACGGGATACAATGTGCACTTTGTGATGCTTGTTGCTGCGTCGGCGACGGCGGTCGACTCGCTTCTCAACGTTGCCGAGAGCGCCGGGCTGGAGCCTATTGCGGTTGACGTAGGCACAGTAGCAGCCTTGAGGAGCTTCGATGCTCAGAAAAAGTCGTCGAGCACACTTTGGAGTGGCCAACCGCTTGCCCACTGCATACTCGGAGCCAAATCTACGACCATAACGGTGATTAGAGGCGGGGAGTTGGAGTTCGCGCGCACCGTGCCGGTTGGCGGCAGCGACTTTACTGAGCGAATAGCAGAACACCTTTCGATTACGTGGCAGGAAGCGGAGAGGATTAAGATAAGCCCGGGAAGCCGGTTACTAGAAAACGGCACGATGGTAACTTCGCACAATAGTCAGGAAGTTCGAATTCCCTGCGACAGCGTTGTAGCTCGCCTGGCAAGAGAGATACGGCGATCGCTGAGGTTCTTTACTAGTCAATATGCAGAGGGCAGTTATCTTGGCATGATAGGCTCGACGACGATAGGAGGAGGCGGAGCTCTTTTGAGAGGACTTGACACCTGCCTAGAGCAGCAGGGCATAGAGATAAACGGGACAGTAAACCCGTTCGCTGGCTTTTCGGTAGATGCTGAGGGTGGTCTTCAGATTGGAGACACGGCCTCACAATTTGAGACCGCAATGGGCCTTGCTATTGCCGATTATGCTCAGAATGCGTCCGTTCAAATGGAGATGGATTTCGCGGCCTAGCATATGAAACCTTTTAATTTGGCGGAAGACAAAATAGCCGAACGAGCGTACTGCAAGCAGCAGTTCACTCGAAGCCTTAGGATAATCGCGCTGCTTGTGATTCTAATCATTTGTGCGCTTGCCGTTTCCTATGGGTGTAAGGTATCGGAACGAGGTAAGGAGAGCCGGCTGAAACTTGAGCTTGCTAGAGTCCAGGGTCGTTGCGTTGAGATAAAACACGAGATCGCGCAAATCAAGGCTAGGTCCGTTCAACGCAAGTGGCAGAGGCAGTTGGCTGAGGCAAGCGAAAGATGGCTTGGTGTTTTCGGTGCGGTTGTCAGCCGTGTGCCAAGTGACATGTGGCTAAATAGGGTTGAGAGCTCGGAGTCTGACTCGAATGTAACGATCGAGGGACAAGTGGCGTCTTTTGCCTGCCTTTCTCAGTTTATTGCTTCGCTGCGTTCCAGTCGAGAGTTTTCGGACGTCCGAATAACAAGTGCGCGGATATCGGGGAATTCGACTACTGTTGACGAGGGCGGAGTAGGCAAAAGACGTGCCGTTGTTAACTTTGCCCTTCAGGCGAAGCTCAAGACTGCAGAAGGCGCCTCTCCGATTCAACCTGCGCCAAGTGCCCAAGCCGTACCGGCGGTCAAGGAGTCGCATTAGAATGTTACCTCCAGGTATATACAACCGCCGAAACGTTGGGCGAATCAGATACGCTCAGTTTGCTGTGACCACAATAACAGTTCTGACCTGTGGCTATTTAGTGGTGAGGTCGTTGGCCAGTCTGCAGGGGACCTGGGCTGCGGAGCGTATGCTTCGAGAAGCTAAGTCCGAGGCAGCAAGACTGTCACGTGAGGTCGCCATTGAGAGGAGGATAGAGGCCGGACTTCCTCCGCCCGGAAACGGAGGAGTAGACTCTCTGGCCGTTTTTATTGCCCGGTGGGCTGCTGAGCGGGGAGTAAGTGTTGAGTCCTTCGTGCCGGAGGGGACGCCTGCCACAGCCGAAATTACTATCGACGAATCTACGCTTGGTGTATGGAACTCAAGCAAGGTTCGTGTTAAAGGACAAGGCGATTATGCCGGACTGATGAGCCTGCTTGAAGAACTGAGAAATCCTCCGCTACCGGTCAAGCTCGACTCGTTTGCCTTTCGATCGATTTGGGATGGAGGAAGGGCATTGGTGAGTTTCGATCTGGTGCTTACGGTTTACGAGAAACAAGCCGGAGTAGGCTAATGGCGCTGATAAAGGTTGATCCTAGCCAAACCAAGACGGTTATCGCACTTCTGGGCGTGCTAGTGGTTGCGTTAGGAGTAACGGTCGTGAGGCTTAAGCCGAACACAGCGGCCCGGCCGGCCCAACAGCAGGTCGCCGAATCGGTTAGGAGTGTTTCAATGCCTCGGGTCACCACCGAGCGCACTTGGGATACGTGCAGAAACCCGTTCGAAAAGCCGCCAGGTTTCGCCGCAGGGTCGAAAGCTGGAGACAATCTCCTTGCCTCTCCTTCTGTAAGTGAGGAATCAAATCTTCCTCTACTACTTGTTAAAAAGGAGGGAGAAGAGTTGGGAGTTAACACTCCGTATTCACCTCTTAGCAAGGTAGGAAGCTTAACTCACCCTGTATTTACCAAAGATGGACTGCGACAGGCTGATCAATCGACTTCATTCGAATCCGGTCGCGCGCCCAAGGCACCGATGGAGTCATCTCCCCATCTCGGTCCTGCTCCTGCCAGGCCGCGTTTTACGCTGCTGGCGACTGTGAACATAGGTCGTGCGTTCAGCGCTGTGATTAGGGTGGGGGACTCCGATGAAAGGATTGTCCAAGTTGGGGACGTGCTCGAAGGAGGCTTCAGAGTGATTGCTCTGAACGCCGACCGCGCAATCCTGACAGATGGGAGGGAAATCGTTGTTGCCAATAGACCCCGGTAGCCCCGTTGAAAAGCCAAAAATCGTGAGCCGATACTGGACGACAAACCATGTGCACAGTTTGCTCGCTGCGGTTTTGTGTCTTGTTTTGATTGCCTTACCAACCTGGACGCGGGCAGACAAGGCGCCCGTTGTGCCGCAGAGTTCCAGTCCCGAAGTAAAAGCTTCCTCTACTTTAGGGCATTACGACATTGACGCAAGCGGTGCTGACATACGCATGGTTCTGGAGCTCCTGGCAAGACGCTCCTCGGCCAATATAGTGATCGGGCCTGGAGTTACAGGCACAGTCACCGCGCGTCTGAGCAAAATGCCTCTCGAAGCAATTTTGGACTACCTGTGCACAGCACACGGACTCAAGTACGAGAAGCGAGCTGACGCTTATTTGGTCTTTGGTAAGAGCGGTTCGGAAAAATCAGGTGCGTCGTCGGAAGCTGCGTCCGGCGAGTCACCCGAACTTGAGACCCTCGTGTGGTGGTGTAGGCATGCGAAGCCATCTGATCTGATCAGTGCTGTTGCCAAGCTTTTTCCCAACATCTTGTGTGCCGAGGGACCGAATTCAGTCAAGCCTGAGCTCGACGCTTACTCGTCCGGTCTTGGGTCCGGAGGCACGATCTCGGGGTCGACAGCCTCGGGCAGCACGACCAGGTCCACGTCAAGCAAAATAGTATTGATCGGTCCGCCTTCGGATGTTGCAAAGGCGAGAGATGTTTTGGAAAAGCTCGACACTCCACGCAGGCAAGTAGCCATTGAGGTCTTTATCACGGAGATAAGTTCGTCGGCCTCGAAAGACCTCGGCATCGAGTGGAGCTGGAGCGATATCGGCATCAAGGAAACTGACAGTTCGGGAATAGGATTTGGCAAGTTCACGAAACAGGGGATGTCGATCACGGGCACACTCTCGGCCCTGATAAAGGATGGCAAAGCAAATCTGCTGGCTCAGCCGAATATAAGTGTCCTCGACGGTGAGTGTGCCGATATCTTAATTGGCGACCGCATCCTTTATCCAAAACTTGTCGGCTATAACCAGATTGGCTCGCCGATTTACGATAAAGCAGAGGAAAAGGTCGGCATTTATTTGCAGATCGCACCCAGGCTTGCCGGGGAAGATGAGATTGTCATGACTCTTTACCCGCAGGTAAGTTTAGTCACCGGGTACCTCAAGACGCAGGCCGGCGATTATCCCCAAATCAGCACTCGCGAAGCGCGAACGACCGTGTCGGTAAAAAGCGGCTCGACACTGGCTATAGGCGGCCTGCTTCGTAACAGCGAGATTGTAAACTCGGCCAAGCTGCCGATTTTAAGCGAGATTCCGATTATCGGGCGCTTTTTTAGGCACGACAAAAAAACCAGAGATAGAACTGAGATAGTGATCCTCCTATCCCCGAAGATCATGGAAGCAAAGTGAGTTGGGAGCGTTATGCCATCTGAGACAACTCTCACATCAGTCTTCATCGACCAAGGTCTGATCACTTCCAAGGAACTTGACGCCGCTCTGGCGATGCGGACAGACGTTGCGGAGGATATCGGCGTTTTCCTTGTCCGCCTGGGAATGATTTCCGAGCGGGATCGGGTTCGCTGCGTCGGAATTCAGCACGGGATCCCTTTTATAGAGCTCGCCGGGCGCGAGCTAGATGTGAATATCGCCAAGCTCATACCTCACTCTATGGCGCTACGCCTTAAGGCGATCCCAATAGAGAGATCGCAGGATCTACTACGGGTGGCAATGGCCAATCCGCTCGACGTGCAAGCACTCGACGACATTGCCAAGGTCACCGGTCTCGAACCGCTACCGATGATCGCTGTTGAGGATGAGATACTCGAGGCTATATTCCGTTGTTTTGGTGCTGCGGGCGATGTAAGCGACATAATCGTCGAGGCCATTAAGGATGCCAATGCCGAAGTCCAGATTCGCGAAGAAGAGCCTGAGGAAACCCAGACAAATGTTGCCGATTTGAAGGATTTGGCAGGCGGTGCGCCGGTGGTGAGGCTCGTCAACGCTATGATCGCACGTGCGATAGCCGAGCGCGCGAGTGACATACACATCGAGCCGGAAGCAAGCCGTGTGAGGGTCCGGCTGCGAATCGACGGGATTCTTCACGAGGTAATGACCGTTCCGAAGGACCTACAGTCTCCCGTCATATCGAGGATCAAGGTTATGGCGGGGATGGATGTTGCGGAGCGGCGTGCGCCGCAAGATGGACGCATTACCCTGATTGCTCATCCGCAGGAATACGACTTCAGAATCTCGACCTATCCGGCAATCCATGGCGAGAACGTGGTCATCAGGGTGCTCGAAAAAAGCGGTGCGCAGATAACTCTCGACAAGCTAGGTCTCCAGCCGGACGTGGCTGAGCAGTTTAGCCGCATGGTGCAATCGCCTTATGGAATGATACTTGCCTGTGGACCGACAGGCGCAGGGAAAACTACCACGCTTTACGCCGCGCTGAATATGATCAACAGCGTTCAGCGCAACATAATCACTATCGAAGACCCGGTCGAGTATCAACTTCCGGGCATAATCCAAGCCAACGTGAACCGTAAGGCTGGGCTGACTTTTGCCACTGGTTTGAGGACCATTGTGCGGCAGGATCCAGACGTGATTCTTGTAGGCGAAATACGCGACTCTGAGACAGCCGAGATCGCTGTAGAGGCTGCCCTTACAGGGCACCTAGTTCTGTCAACTTTGCACGCCAATGATTCTGCTGGCGCTGCGGCAAGGCTTATGGACATGCAGATCGAGCCTTTCCTTGTTGCTTCTTCGGTGATAGGTTTGCTTTCGCAGAGGTTGGTTAGAACCGTGTGTCCCAGGTGTGCCGCGCCGTTTGTCGTCAGCGACGAGCTACTCGGACAGTTGAACCTGGACGTTACTTCGCGCGATCTTTCTGGTGCCATGAAAGGAACCGGTTGCGAGCAGTGTGCCCGAACCGGCTACAAAGGACGCACGGGCATATACGAGCTTCTGAAAATGGACGATGACATTCGGTCCGCTATTATCTCGCGCCACTCTGCTACCGCAATACGCCAGGTAGCAATAAGCAAGGGCATGCGCACATTGCGAGAGGATGCGCTTGATAAGGTCAAAGCAGGAATTACAACTATTGAAGAAGTTCTGCGCGTGACTACGGAATAACCGAAAATGGATTTAATCAAAGCTTGCTGCGAGTAATAGGCAGGCTGTTCCATCATCACCACGCTCCAGAAATGCCGATATATTCTTACACAGCAGTAACAGCTAGCGGATCTGTCGCTGAGGCTACTTTGGAAGCTGCGTCGGAAACGGAGGCCAGACGACTGCTACAAAGTCGGGGCCATCGCGTGATGCGGCTGCGGCAACTTGACTCATCAGCGCCGCGTGGTGTGGCTGATCAAGCTATTGGAGTCAAGGGCAAGCGTCCTCCAGCCGATGAAGTTGCAGGAGTGATCAGACAACTGAGCATCCTTGTTCGCGCTGGAGTGCCGTTGGTTGAGAGCCTGCAGGGGTTGTCAGAGCAAACCCGTTCCCGCACGCTAAGCGAATGTTTGCGCCGAATGGCGTCGGATGTCAGCCAGGGAATGGCCTTGAGCGATTCTTTTTCCAGGCATCCTATTGCTTTCCCTCTCCTTGCGGTCGAGATGGCTCGCGTCGCAGAAGCAGGAGGCGATCTGGCAGAATCTCTAGAAAAGCTGGCCGATCACCTTGAATCCGGCGCCGAGATAACCCGCAAGGTAAAATCGGCCATGGCCTATCCGATAGTGGTCATGGCAATATCGGTAGTTACCGTGCTGGTTATGGTGACTTTCATCTTGCCGCGCTTTGTGAAGCTCTTCGATCAGATGGGTGCAAAGCTGCCGTGGAGCACCAAAATGCTTATGGCCGTCAGCGGAGCGATGACCGGGAAGTGGTATCTCTTCGTGTTTGGCACGGCGGCATTGGTCTACTGTATCAGGCGGTACTCGAGCAGTCCGGCCGGAAAAGCCAAGATCGACCGATTCGTGCTTAAACTGCCGGTAGTTGGAGACATAGTCCGTAAGATTGTTCTGAGCCGCGCAGTAGCTACTATGGCCACTTTGCTTGCCGGTGGAGTTCCAATGGTTAAGACACTAGAGACTTCGGCGGCGGCAGCCAATAATGAGGTTGTTAAAGAAGCTCTTCTGGCGGCCCGAAGAGATGTTGCTGAAGGCAGCGCAACCTCGCAAGCGCTTAGGGCAACAGGTGTTTTTCCGCCGATAGTGCTCCAGATGGTAGCTAGCGGGGAGAAGACCGGCGAGTTGCCCGCTATGTTGGAGTATGTTTGCCTTCTCTACACACGGGAGACCGATGCGAAGATAAAGTCGCTTACGTCGGTTATAGAGCCGGTGATGATAGTAATGTTGGGTGTCATCGTCGGATTTATAGCTATGTCGGTCATCGTGCCAATATACTCTCTGGTCGGCGGCGTCAAGTAACTCGGCCGACTAAGACGAACTAAGGAGGTAAGCAATGTTTAGTACAGTTGAGCGGTCCGGACGTCGGCGCGGTTTCACACTAGTGGAACTTCTGGTCGTAATCGTGGTTCTGGCCGTCCTTGCGGCGATTGTTTTGCCGAAGTTCATGAACTCTAGCACGCGGAGCAAGGAAGCAGCTCTTCGCAGCGACCTGAAACTTCTTCGCAACGCGATTGCACTTTTCCAGGCGGATACTGGTTTGTATCCGAGCACTCTGGAAGATCTCGCAGCGACTACGGCTCCGCAAACCGGTTTGGACAGAACCGGAACTGATGTCGCTATCAACGCTAGCGACTGGCACGGTCCCTATTTGCAGGAGGTGCCGAACGATCCGATTAGCGGAAATCCCTTCAACTACTCGACCACAGCGCCTAATGTTGGGAAAGTCACGAGCAGCGCGACCGGCACTGCTCTTGATGGGACCGCCTACAGCAGCTGGTAGCTCTGTCCATCCTCCTAGGTTCGCACGCGGCCGGTCGAAAAAGCTTGGAAGCGTGGGTTGATGACTGAGAGCTGGGAAGCGAGCGGGGGACAGAGATCTGATCGATCTCCCGCTCGTACACCTTGGCCTTAGTGGGCTAGTGGCTGAGTTGGTTAAGAAGCGAAGCGGCTTTACTCTAGTTGAGGTCTTGTCGGCGGCGGTTATTATGTCGATCGGCCTTCTGGCCGTGATCGCAGCTTCGCAAGTGGCGCGTGACACCCAGAAGCGGGCTTTGTACATGTCGATTGGGCGTACTATCGCTCAGAGCCGTATGGAAAAGCTGCGGTCTCTGCCGATGGAACAACTAGATGCTCAGGCTGGAACCACGCAAAACTCGTCTTTACCGGCCGGCAATTCGGTCCAGACGATAGTAGAGCCCTATCCTACATCCAGCGAGCCTAACATGCGCCGCGTTACTGTCGTTGTCCGCTGGCCCGAGGGCAACGGCATTCACACTGTGAGGTATGAGACCCTTATTGTCCGCAAGTGACCTCATTTTAGATTCTTGTAACTGCGCGACTAAGGCTGCGCCTTCAGGGGCGGCTGCGAACCGCTGGGCTACAAAAAAGGGTTTTACTCTATCAGAGCTGTTAATCGCAAGCATGATAACGTCCCTGGTACTTGCTAGTCTTTGCGGTATATACTTTTCCACTGCAATGGAGTGGGAGCGCCAGCAAGGCGAGTCAGATGCTATTCTCGCTGTATCCCAGACTTGCTCTCGTTTGGCGGACTATATATCGCAGGCCACCGGGGTGGTGGTTTGTAATCGATTTACCACGGGCGATGCCTTAGCTGTGAACTTGCCTGCCGACACTGCTTACGGATTCTACGTTCCAATCTGGAGCGGAGATCGCGTTCAATATCGAAGCGGCACGTGGGTGCTCTTTTATCTCTCCGATGCTACAGGCAGCTACATGCAACCCGGAAACATACTTTGGGCCGGGACTTTTAACTGGGCCAACTTTCCGGCAAGCTTAGTGCCAGATAGCAGTTGGAGCATGTACTACAATACACAACTTGGGCGAACTGCAGGAATCAAATCGATTAGGTTTGCTCTGGACAACTCCGGTTCAAGTCCGGTGATCATCATAACAGTGACTTCTGGGTACAATTTAGCCGGTACTGAAAGACAGATTACCCAATCAAGAACGGTATGTCTGAGAAACGCCAATTAACGAACATGGTGCACGGACAAAGAGGTGCAGCATACCTGCTAGCCGTAACCACTTTGATGGTTGGCGTTGCGTTTGCACTTGCAATGCTCAGGGCGACCAGCGGCTGCTTCATTGCGGAGAACTCCAGGCATGCCAAACGTGCCGCTGCCAACTTAGCTGAGGCTGGGTTGGACTATGCCTACTGGCAAATACAGTACAAAGGTGTGCACCTGCCTTATTCCGCCACCGTTCCGCTTACAACTGGGTCGTTTCAGGTCACCGCGGTTGATGATGGGTCTCGGGACTCGTCTACCGTTCTTATCACCTCCACAGGTATAGTCGGTAGAGACAAACATCAATGCCGACGCGTGGTACTCGGCTTGCTGCCCTACCA
>JAOAGX010000003.1 GCA_026415535.1 Armatimonadota bacterium
TTTCTGTTGTAGCCAACGCGAAGATCTGATACTCGGGGCTGACTTCCAGGCTACTTTGCCGACCCGGCGAATACGGCGCGTAGTTCCTTTTCGCGCTCCGACTTGATCATGGCAATAACGCTGTCTCCTGCCCTAAGTTTGGTGTCCGCGTGTGGAATGATTGCGTGATCGTCGCGAATGACGGAGATAATCAGGGTATTGGGAGGCAGGTCAAGCTGGCCTATCCGCGTTCCTACAACCGGCGAGTCGGGGGTAATGTCCGCTTCCACAACTTCTATCTCGCCTTTTTTCAAGGCTGCTAACGGAATCACTTGGCCCGTTTCGATCTGCTGTTCTATCAGGTTGAAGATTATTCGCGTGCTTGAGACGGTTTGATCGATGCCTAGTTCCCGGAAAAGCGCTTCGTTCTTAGGATCGTTAACACGAGTGATCGTCCGCTGGACTCCAAACTGCCGCTTAGCCATCTGGCAAATGACGAGGTTGTCCTCGTCGTCGCCGGTAACCGCTACTACTACGTTTGCTCTACCCATTCCGGCCTCGGTCATCGAGCGGATTTCGCACCCGTCGGCATGCATGACAATGTCCCCAAGTTCCTCTGCCAGATTCTCGGCGGTCTTGCGGTCCTTTTCCATTATCAGGACTTCGTGGCCTTCCTGGACGAGTTCCTTTGCGAGGTAATAACCTACCTTGCCGCCACCAACTATGATCACGTACATCGGATTGGTTCTATTCATTACGGGCCTCCGGATTCACCTGCTCGATGCCGATTCCGAGTCGTGCGTATTCTTCGAGACCGCTGAACTCACGCCCGAGGATCTTGTCGCGTATGAGTCCAGCACCGACACAGGTGGTGCACACAGTTTCGATGCCGAGTCCGGCGTAGGCGGCCGCGCGTATTGGATCGTATATACGAGCTATTACCTTAGGGACATTGAACCTAACCTTGGCGATCTGCACGGACATTATGTTGCGGTTGTCACCGTTGGTAACTGCTACGAATGCGTCAGCGTGCTCTACGTCCGCTCGGCGCAGCGTGTCTTCATCGATGCCATTGCCAACGAGTTTTTTTCCGGAGAAATCCGTGGCCAGGCGTCTAAAAGAATCGGGGTTTTGGTCAATGATCGTAACATCATGCCCTTCGCGGGCTAGCGAGCTGGCAATAGTCGACCCGACCCTTCCACAGCCGAGGATTACTACTTTCACGCTGGTTGCCTCCACGGTGGGCCGCCGGTGCTCGAATTTGACTTCGACGGCCAACACAAGAACGAAGTTTACATCTCTTTCTGGTACCTGTCAATACTTATGCTATCAGTAAGCCGTTGCGATAGCACACAGCAACGGCATTTCTTACGACTTAGCACTACTCGGCTAATCAGGAGAATAACCGAAGACGTGCTTGCCGCAGCAGCCTCCGTCACTTAACCAGTTCGTTTTTTCTCGCAAGCGTAGCCGGTTCTTAACTTATCAAGAGCTTTGCCGTTACGCATCGCAATTTTTGCGGATAGGTTTCTGCCGAACCACGACCACGACTAACTGAAGAAGTAAATTCCTTGCACTATTAGGACGGGTTAGTTCTCGTCGATTGTTCCGGAAGCCGGGGTTCCCCGCTTCAACTGACCGCAAGCAGCGGAGATGGCGTGTCCTCGTTCTAGCCGTTGTGTTACCTCGATTCCAAATCTCTCGAGGGTTGAACGGAACTCTCGAATAGTAAAATCCGATGGCCGCGAGAAAGATTTGCCTATCACGCGATTATACGGGATCAGGTTCACGTGGCACAGCATCCCCTTAATGAGTCTTGCTAGGGTTGCTGCTTGGGCAGGTGAGTCGTTTACTCCGGCAAGCAGCAAATATTCAAACGTGATTCGTCGCTTTGTCCGATTGGCGTAATCCCGACATGCTGCTATCAAACCTTCGAGAGGATACTTAGATGAAAGCGGGATCAACTTCCGGCGCAGATTATCATCCGGTGCGTGCAGGGAGATAGCAAGGGTGAGTTGCAAATCGAGTTCGGCCAGCTTACGGATCGCGGGAGTTATGCCGACGGTTGAAATTGTCATCCTGCGCATTGATATACCAACTTCTTCGTTCAGGATTCTCACCGCTTTCAACACATTTTGAAGGTTTAGCAGCGGTTCGCCCATGCCCATAAAAACCACGTGTGTTACGCGCTTGTGAGTTTTCGGGTCTTGAGGTTCTTGTTTGGCGTTTTTTTCTTCAGGTTCTGGGATGCTTTGCCTGAGAGTGAGCACTTGGTCAACGATTTCCCCAGCGGTCAGGTTTCGTACAAAACCACACTCTGCCGTTGCGCAAAACACACAGCCTGCCGGACATCCGACCTGGGTCGAGACACATACGCTTACGCGGTCTCCATACGGCAAGAGCACGGATTCGATAGTCTCGCCATCTGCTAGCTCTAGCAGGAACTTGGTCGTACCGTCCTCTGATCGTGACTCACGCAAAACGCGTGACCGCGTAAGCGCCGCAACCCCTTTTAGCTTCTCGCGCAGGTCGCGTGGCAGGTTGCTCATAGAGTCTATCTCGCGCGCGCCCTTGCGATATAGCCAGTTCGCGAGTTGCTTTCCTCTGTAGGCTGGGTAACCTAGTTCCTCACAGAGTGTAACAAGTTCTGAAGTTGCCAATCCTAAGACGTGTTTGGTATTTGGCATTTGGAAATGCGAAACGAGATTGTTAAACTGGGGTTGCTTTACGCAAAGCTGGTTGTGAGTCGGACCATAGTTTCATAGTTGGCCATGGTTGTAGGTGTAATCTCGCGGCCGTAAGGGGCAGAAGTGGGCATCAGAACGAAGCCCTTACCCTCACCTTCGGTGCCGTCGCGCAGGGTTTTGGCCACTAGCTTCTCGAACTCGTTTGGATCCATATTTTCTATATGCGAAACCTCTATGTTGCCAAATAGCACTAGATCGCGACCGTATTCTCGGCGGACATAGGATAATTCGACATCGCCTTGCGGCGGTGGTTCTATTGGATCGATTGCGCTGGTACCCATTTCCACAAAGTAAGGCAGCTCGCTTTTGATTCTGCCATGGCAATGAATTCGGGCGAATCCGCCGTGCTTCTCAATTGCCTGAACAATCGGTCCGGTGTAGGTGACGACGTATTCTTTGAAAAGGGTTGGCGGCAAATAAGGTTCTGTTGCGTACTCAGGACCACAGATTCGCCAGAGTCGGCCTGGAAATTCTCTCGCCACCTTTTCCACTGTCGGCTGGATTATTCGCGCCCATTTTTCGAGCAGCTTGTGAAAAAGGTCCCGCTCGGTAAAGGCAATCACGGTGGAATCGGCCATTGAAAATAGACTCGCGGCCATACATATCGGGTCCGCCGTGTCTAGCATAAGAATACCACGGTCGCCGAGCTCTTCTTCTGCTGCAGACAAACTGGCAAAGTCAGGTTCACGAGTAAAAACCTCGTCTGGGATTTCGAGGTAAGCACGGGCGTCATCGAGGTCTTTGAGAAGGTGCTCGACGGTCCATACGGTTTCGACGTCAGGGTCTCGCCTGGTAAGCGAAGTTAGGGTCCGACCTGCAACTTTTGCGGTGGTTCGGTTGTAGCGTGAGCCATTCTCGATCCAAGTTTCTGATATAAAGAATTTGGAGGATTCTGCTCCAGGCAACGGGTTCATTGCGGGCGAGGCCGCGCGCATCAGGTCGGTTTCATTTTCCGCCAGTTCGAGCAGAGGACGCCAGCTAGGGTGGTTGTAGATATTGAAGGGATCCGGGTCATCCGGGTCGACTTGCCACATTCCTATTTCGTAGAAGCTGACGGCTGGTCTGTCGACAGGCTCGCCGCGAAGTGTTGCCATCAATCGTTCGCGTCTTGTCAAGCGGATCCTCCTGGGCCACAGGCTATTTTGGCTGGACAGACTAGATCTGCCAACTCAGCTTTCGAGTCTGCGCTTCACCGAGATAAAAATTTCCAAATGACTTGTAATCGTTCCTGCTTCTGCGCGTCCTGATCGGACGCGCGAGCGCTAATTTTTTGCGGGCAAGGGGTTGGCAATCCCCAAAATTCGAACCGAACTGCCCATTAACAACCGGCGCGCGACGGGTGTTTTTGGCTAGATAATGTGTCTCCAGCACATGTCGATGTTGACGTTGCGGAATTTCTTAGCAAGCACGCCTGGTTACATCACATACTGTTTCCCCGTGTGGAAAAATGTCGACCAGCCCTGTTTCTCATTTGCTTTGACGTGCTTGCGTTGTCGAGGCATTATGAAACCATCCAGTCTGACGACCGATACAAAGTAGCGCGGGTCGCGTCTAGGTTCTAGTCATGAACCGACACAGCGATACGACTTTTCTTTTTGAAAACATAATCGTAGTGCCCGCGTCGCTTGCAAGCTGCAACAAATGCGTTGTTCAGATTGCTGACGGTGTCTTGGTTCATGTCCAGCACGCTGAAGAGGTCGGGAAATTGCCCCAACCAAGATGCGGAATAATCTTGCCAGAGTCGCCTTCGTCGCAGGAATCCATCATTCGTCTTCTATAAAGACCTTTCGTCTTGCTTCATCGAGGGTGGTGAGGCCTGAGAGAACCTTGTCAATAGCATGCTCGCGCAGGGTTTTCATGCCATTTTTGACGGCAATATCGCGAACCTGATCACCGCTAGGCTTTTGGATTGTGAGCCTGCGGATGTCCTCGTTAACTACCATCAGTTCCAGAACGGCAATGCGTCCTGCGAAGCCTCGCATGTCGCAATGGGTACACCCGACCGGTTTGTAGAGCTGGACCGGTGCTGCTGGTTTCTTGTTAACTTGATTGCCTTTGTCCGGAAAGAGTCCGAGGACGGCCAGCTCTTCTGGGCTGGCTTCGTAAGGAGATTTGCATCGCTGGCACAGAAGTCTTACTAGTCTTTGTGCCAGAATTCCAATTACCGAAGATCCAACAAGAAACGGCTCCACGCCCATATCGATTAGTCTGGTGATTGCGGATGCCGCGTCATTACTGTGCAGAGTCGAGAAGACCAAATGGCCGGTCATTGCTGCTTGGAAAGCGATTGTTGCAGTCTCGCGGTCTCGAATTTCTCCGACGAATATCACATCCGGGTCTTGTCTGAGTATAGCCCTCAGTTGAATGGGAAAAGTAAGGCCGGCGCGCACGTTGACCGCAGACTGGTTGATACCATCGAGGTCGTATTCTATGGGGTCCTCTACGGTCATTATGTTAGTTTCTGGTGATTTGATGTGTGAGATTGCCGAGTAGAGCGTTGTAGTCTTGCCGCTGCCGGTAGGTCCTGTTACAAGTATGATTCCGTAGGGTTTAGCTATTAGGCTCTTGAACTCCGCAAGTTCTTTTTCGCCGAAGCCTAGTTTGTCGATGGATATTTGAGTGGCGGATTTGTCCAATATCCTGATAACCAGTCTTTCTCCGTAGTGCACCGGAAGAGTGGATATTCGTAAATCAACGTTCTTGTTGTGAATCTTGACGCTGATTCTACCGTCTTGAGGAACACGTTTCTCTGCAATATCCAGGTCAGCCATGATCTTGAGTCGGCTAATGACAGCTGCCTGGAGCCGCTTAGGTAGAGTGCGAATGTGTTGCAGAGAGCCATCTATCCTGTATCTGATGTCCATGCCGTTGGCTCTGGGTTCAAAGTGGATATCGCTGGCGTGTCGGCGAACGGCTTCTTGCAAAACTAGGTTGACGGCTTTGATTACCGGAGCTTGGTTACTCTGGCGTCGCTCCTCGACAGAGTCCTCGGTGACTTCGGGTTCGGAGATTTGTACCTCCGCTCCGTCGATTGCTTGCTCTAAGGAGGCGCTAATGTCGTCTTCGTCAGACTTTCCGTAAACTTGGTCTAGTGCAGTCTGGAGTTTAGATTCGCTTGCCAGAAGCGGCTCGACCCGGCGCTTGGAAAACCTTTGAACCGCGTCGATGGCCTCCAAGTCCATCGGATTAGCGGTTGCGATAGCGATCCGGTCGTCAGTCGCGGCAACCGGAACGACGTTGTAGGTGCGACCAATCGGTTCAGGAACCAGCTCGGTCAGGTGTTGGGGTATGGATACGTCCTCGAGATCGATGAAGGGCATTTCCATTTGGAGGGCGTGGGCTTCTGCGATGTCGTCGTCGGACACCAGACCGGCCTCCAACAGTATTTCGCCGAGGCGTCTGTAGCGGGATCTCTGCTGATCGAGAGCCCATTCCAACTGGTTTTCAGAAACGATACCTGCTCTTACCAATATATCGCCGAGCCGGTTTCTAGGCAGCGACTGCATCCCTTTTACCTCCGGCAATGGCGGTTATGCGGTCTGCGATGCTCCATAAAGGAAGTATTTCTTGTACAACTCCGGCGTCGATAGCGGACGCTGGTAGGCTGTGCACGACACTCGTGGCTTGGTCTTGTGCTATAGTGATACCGCCAGCACCATGAATGGCTCGCATGCCCTCTAGCCCATCGTTGCCGACTCCGGTTAGCAGGACACCGATTGCCGTTGGTCCAAATATTTGGGCCGCCGAGGTCATAGCAGCGTCGACTCGATTCCTCATAGGTTCGTACTGTTCGTCAATGTCTTCGAGAATTATGCTGTATTCTGGGACGCTGATGCTGCCTAAGTTTGCGATGGTTAGTTTTGTTTTGGCGGGAGCTATGACGATACGAGATGCCAGGAGAGCTTGTCCATCCGTGGGTTCGACGACAGGAAGTCGGCAGAGCTGTTGGAGGTGGTCCACTAGCACTCGTGTGAAGCCTGGTCTCATCTTTTGCAAAACGATGATCGCACCGGGGAAGTCAATAGGAAACTGTGGCAACACCTGAGCCAGAGCTTGCGGTCCGCCGGTATTCGTACCGAACACAACTACCCACTCGGGAGTGTGAGTAACCTGCTTTAAGGTGGGGGAACCTTCAGATCCGTCCATTTACCATACCTCTTTTAGATAAATTCATTCCTTACGAACAGTCCGACCATCACTGATTAGGTTGATACGCCCGTTCAAGTCGGTACGGTAGACCTCCGCACCGGTGTTTTCGGTTCTAATGCGATTCAACACAATACGACTTGGTTTATCGTTTCCATTTCCCACAAGAACGATACAGTATTCCGGCCGGACAAAAGATATTAGTTCTAGCGAAGTGCCGCCGTATCTTCCGTGTCGTGGTACCACGAGGACGTTACTTGTGAGGTCTATTCCCGAACGAATCATATACGCCTCGTCCTCTACAAGCGCGTCCGACATTAGCAGGAATCGTGTCCTGCCAAAACTCACCCGCGTAATCAGAGGCCGAATGGATTGCGATTCGGGCTCCCTAGGTGGGCTTAATGCTTCCAGTCTGACCTTTTGGGAAAGTCGAATCGAGTCTCCCGCTGATAGCAATACCTCGGCGATTCGTCCTTTCGCACATTCGGGAGCACTTTCCCAAGCATTTCCGCTATGGATCAGTCGCTTTACGTCAAACGAATTGGTAAGTTCTTCCAAAGCACCTGTGTGGTCGTCGATAGGGTTCGATATGATCACGTCAAGTGATTGAGCTCCTAGTAGTTGTAGGTATTTCACAAGCTCGCTAGCCGTCCGTTTGGGACCGGGGTCAACGACGATAAAACGTCCGTCAGGCGTTTCGAACACGATCGCGTTTCCAAGTTCAGCCGGCAAGAAACTCGCGACAAGAATCGGTCCGGCCGGACGCGTGCGCGGTTTTGCCCGCACAAAGCCCACATAGGCCCCAGCTACAACTGCGGCTACCAAGACTATTATTGGCACGAACCGGCGCATTCTTTTCTCACCCGGACTACATCTTAGTGGACTGTTCATGGGTAGTCAATCTATGGGTGGACGACCTGATATTGTCCTCCGTTTAGGAGAGAGCTAGTGAAAGGTTGTCAGGCATTCCAGATACCGTCTTCAACACAAAGGAGTTCCATGTTTGTATGGCGTAAAAACTAACCGATTCAATTTTTGCTATAAGCGAATGCTGTGGGCTGAAGTCCACGTGCGGTGGCTGGGGATCGGTTGTGCGGATACTTGGTGTAGGAACCGACATAGTTGAAACTCGGCGAATACGCGATTTGATCGAAAAGAACAACGGTTTTGCCGAACGTGTTTTCACACGTGCTGAGCTGGAGTATTCTCTAAGGAGGCGTTCAAAATACTTGAACCTGGCGGCGCGATTTGCAGCAAAGGAGGCCGTAGCAAAAGCGTTTGGGCGGTCATTTTCGTGGCACGATGTCGAGGTGGTGAACGGGCATAGTGGGAAACCGGTTGTAAACTTGTATGGTCGGGCGAGACAAGTTGCGGGGAACGCCCGAGTTCATCTGAGTGTGTCGCATACCGAAAACTACGCTAGCGCGGTGGCGATAGTGGAGGTGTATGAGTGAGAGAATCGGAGCCTTTCCGCAGACTGCTGGTTACGGCGGAGCAAATGCGCGAGCTTGACCGTATGGCTACGGAAAAGTACGGTATCCCAAGCTTGATTCTAATGGAAAATGCTGGGCGAGCGGTGGCTGAGGTTGCCGAGGACATGCTTGAGGATGTTCGGGACAAGAATATCGTCGTCGTGTGCGGTCCCGGCAACAACGGCGGTGACGGCTTTGTTGCTGCCAGGCATTTGCACAATGCAGGTGCGGATGTAAAGATCGCCTACTTCGGCGATAGAGCAAAAGCGAAGGGCGATGCTCTTGTCAACATCGAAATTGCCGAGAAGATGGGTCTTGCGATTGATCGAACTTACAGCACGAGACGACTCAAAGCGGCGATTAGGTCATGTGATCTTGCAATAGATGCCCTGTTGGGCACCGGGATAAAGGGTGCTCTGAAGCCTGAAGTTGCCGAAGTGATAGGCTGTCTGAACGACTCCGATGCGCCGGTGCTGGCAGTGGACTTGCCTTCCGGCATCGATGCTGATACAGGTCTCACGCTTGGGCCGCCGTTTTCTTCGGGTCGTGTATTTGAAGAAGCGGTTGATGCGGATGTCACAGTGACGTTTGGTTGTCCCAAGATTGGGTTGCTGACGCACCCGGCGGCCGAGTACGTCGGAAGGCTGATTGTTGCCGACATAGGCATTCCTCGCGAAGCCTTTGCACTCTCTGGTAGTCGTGTCTACGCTCTCACCGGGCTGCCACTCTTACCTCTCTTGGTGACAAGATGCGCTTCAGCTCACAAGGGCGACTTTGGTCACCTTGCGATTGTCGCCGGGTCAGTCGGAATGACCGGCGCAGCCACACTAGCGGCGGAAGGTGCGCTTCGAGTTGGAACCGGGTTGGTCACACTCGCAGTGCCGGAGTCTTTGAACGACATTATGGAGGTCAAGCTCACCGAGGCTATGACGATTCCAGTGCCTCAGGGCAAGGCTCGTGCGTTCGGGATGGAGTCGCTTCCTCGAGTCCTTGAAATAATCGAGAAGCGCGACGCTGTAGTGATCGGGCCAGGCTTCGGACGAGACGACGACACAATACGATTTACACTGGAACTGATCGCCAGACTTGAAAAACCTGCCGTTATCGATGCCGATGCGTTATTTGCCATATCCAGGGATGTCAGTGTACTCAAGAAATGCAATTCGCAGCTTATCTTGACGCCGCACCCTGGTGAGATGGCTAATCTGCTAGGAACCACGGTTTCTGAGGTTCAGTCTAACCGACTGGAGACTGCGCGCGCGTTCGCAAAAGAGCACGTAGTAACTGTTGTTCTGAAGGGAGCGGGAACCGTGATTGCCGAACCCGATGGCGAAGCTTACATAAACACTACGGGAACACCGGGTATGGCAACCGGCGGAGTAGGGGACGTGCTCTCGGGAATGATCGGTGGTATTTTGGCTCAATCGGAGTCCATTCCGCCCGTGTTTGCTGCGTGTTCGGCGGTTTACCTTCACGGTGAGGCTGGGGAGATAGCGGCTGAGAAACTTGGAGAGTCGGCCATGATAGCTTCTGACGTAGCAACGGCGATTGGCGAAGCCATTCAGCGGTATAAAATTGGGTGAGCCCAATGTAAGTCATTCGAATCTCAACGTTCGACTTCGGAAAGGGTGATTTCTAATTAGAGTAGGGAAGGTAGTTTTCATTATTATTCTGCTTGCGAGCTCGTATGGGGCAACTGATGCGGCTCAGAGGCTTCATGTCGAGAAGAAGGGGACTTACTTCTACTGGTTTGCCTATGCGGACGCGCTTGGCGGCGAGCACGTGACGCAGCCTGTCAAGTTTAAGGGCGACAAGGTCGATCTGGACTTATCCCCGCTCGGGACTACGTTCAAGAAGGCTCGCGTATTTGTGATGAACAAGAAGACGGGCAACGTCGCGATTCTTGAGTATACAGCGTCCAAGGATCAGAAGGTTGCAAAGCCGATTGAGGTCAAGGAAGATGCTTTTACTTACGTGCGGACGGTGAAGCTCAAGGTCGTTGCCGAGGACGGAGCGCCGGTTGAAAGTGCGCTGGTCGAAATCACCGACGGTGAAGGTACGCCAATGAGCGCGATTGTTACCCCTTCCGACACTGGCGTGGCCTCGTTCGAAAACGTTGCGGCTGGGGAAATCAACGTCAAGGTCAGGACGAAGGGCGCGACGAGGACTATTGATTCCGACATCGAGCTTCCTATCAAACGCAAGATACCTTGGTTCGAAAAAGACATTAGGGTTAAAGGCGACGTAGATACCCTGCAAGTTTTGTCTCAAGGAAACAAGGCTCCTGCCGAGTTGGGCCGGGAGGGCGAAAGTTCCGCCGGGCCGCGTGGGGATGGTTTAAACTCTGTGTTACAAACGGTCGCAGGCTTGATCTTCTTGATCTTGGTGATAACAATCATCTACGCCGTGCTAAAGTCCAAGGGCATCACGACCGAACAGGCTTTGCGCAAGATGGGAGTCAAGCTTCCTGGAGAGGGCGAAGCATCGACCGAGCCTGGCTTAGAGGAGGCTTCGTTGCCACAAGTTGATCCGAGCTTGTGCCCGTTCTGCGGCCAGCGCAGAGACGCCTCTGGCAACTGTGCTTGCACTATCCCTTCCGGTTCTGTTTCCCAAACTTCGGTTCCAACTCCGGGCGTTCCGCGACTAGTAGGGGTTGCGGGAACGTACATGGGGCAGGTTTTCGAGATCGGATCCGGCTCGAAAACGATCGGACGTGAAGCCCAATGCGATATTGCGCTTATTAAAGACAGTACTACCTCGCGACGGCATGCAACCATCACAGCGTCTGCCGGCGACTATTCAATTCGCGACGAGGGTAGCTCAAACGGAACCTTCGTAAACGGTGCCCGAGTGACCGAGCAGAAACTCGTGCCTGGAGACGAAATCCAAATCGGCGGGACTCGCTTTAGGTTCGAAGTGTAATACTTTCTTTATGGACTGCGGCGGTTTAGGCTGCCGTTTTCACCGGCTTATTTGAGAATACTTACACGGGTACTGCGGCAGTGAACGCTACTTCGAAGGTTTGGCATTGGCTCGAGTAATAAGATACACACTGGCAGGCATGTTGGGAGCGGTGGGGGCGTGGCTGATTATGGAGTCGACGCCAGCCATGCCTAACGACATTGGCGCGAACACCCCATATTTTTGGTATTTTCTGCTGGGACTTGTTTCGGGGCTATTGGTGGGCGGTGGCATAGGGCTGGCGGAGGCAGTTGGAAACGCGTCTCCTCGCCAAGCCTACCGTGCCGTACTGAGCGGGGCTCTTGTTGGTGCGGGCGGAGGTGTTATTGGTATCTCGCTCGGCAACGCCATTTTTAATGTCGCGCTCAGCATGGCAGGTGGGGTAGGCATATACAAGATACTGAGCCAGGACGTTCCTGCCGCTGTGACTGAACATCTGCCTAGGTCAAAACCGAGTGTGCTGACTTTTCTCATTTTGCTGATCGGACGAGGCTCAGGATGGGCGATTATAGGAGGGTTTATTGGGCTTTCTTTAGGCATAGCTTCGGGTTCGACTCAGCGCATGATCAACGGTGCTGTCGGTGGGATCATCGGTGGTGGTATCGGAGGTGCGATATTCGAGATTCTCGGGTGGCTGAACCTAGGCGGTGGAATAAACATCCCGGTCCAGGTAATCCGGCTCATCACTTATGCTGCCACAGGCTTCGCGATCGGCCTCTTCATCGGATTTATCGAGGAGGTTGCTAAGAAGGCATGGCTGGTGAGGCTGGTTGGGACCAATGAAGGCAAGCAATATGTCATCGACAAGCCCGTTACTGTGCTTGGGCGAAGCGAGCTTGTCGATCTTCCCGTGTTTGGCGATCCTGATGTTGCCGAGCGTCACGCAGCCATTATTCGTCAGGGCGAGAGATTTTACATAGAAGATTGCGGTTCATACTCCGGAACACGCGTGAACGATAAACCGGTTACCAAGGAGATTATCCGCGACCGGGACTTGATTATGATAGGGAAAACCAGGTTCCTATTCCGCGAGAAAGCAACTGCGCGTGAAGATTACTCCCCCCAGGGCGCTTACGTGCCAGGAACTAGAATTCCTACCTCAAAGTACGTGTGTCCATTCTGTGGCTCTGTCAAGGACGCGAGTGGGAACTGTCAGTGTACTCTTGCCTCAGCTCATCTCTCTCCTGCAAAAGAAGAAGAGAGTCCGACCACATTGCCGTCCGCACAGATGACGGTACCGGTTACTGCACAAGTTGTCTCTGGGGATGTCGCAGCTCAGGTGTCCGGCTACGTTCCTCGTCTGGTTGCAATTGCGGGGCCGTATATGGGAAAGACGTTCCCTCTAAAACCTGGCGAAACAAGAATAGGTCGCGAGTCCACCAAAGACATAGCGCTTTCTATGGACAATACAGTTTCTCGCAACCACGCTAGGATCGTCCAGGAAGCCGGAGGATACGTAATATATGATGACGGCAGCACTAACGGCACGTTCGTCAACAACACTCGAGTGACTCGACATGAGTTGGCGAACGCCGATATAGTTCAGGTAGGCAGCAACAAGCTCAGATTTGAGGTATGAGCTCAAAGTTTTATTGAGTTTACTGTTGTCGGTTCCGTGACTCAAAGAGGATTGGTGTAATGGCCCTCAACCGGCAACCAATAACGGGAGAAATCCATGACTTTTGACGACAGGACACAGATGACCCCACCGCAAGATGATCCGAATAAGGCTCGTGTAGAAGGACTTGACACGAACGCGACACAGCTCGGAGGCCCGATGCCTTTAGATATGAACCGGACTGCAATGGCAACAAGTATGCGTGCTATTACGCTCGATTGCGTGCCGGAGAACTCATATGCGCTGGCAACGCAGGCGACACGTGAGCACGTGCTTGTCAAGATTACGGGAAGCGGTACGGTGATGGGTGCTCGGATGCCGCTGAACCTGTGCCTGATCCTTGACCGCAGCGGGTCGATGGAAGGGCCTCCGATGGAGTATATGAAACGCGCGTGCGGATATGTAGTCGATCTTCTGGAGCCAGGTGACGTGTTGTCAATAGTAGCGTTTGCTGATCAGGCCGAGGTAATAATGCCTGCGCGCCGCGTTGTGAACAAGCAGCTCATAAAGGAGCACATTAACCGTCTTGATGTTGGCAACACTACCGACCTCTTCGGTGGAATCTCGATGGGTGCTGCGCAGATTGCTTCCGTTGCTTCTCCAGGTTACATAAACCGCGCCCTGCTTTTTACCGACGGCGAACCGACTGCTGGAAACAAAGACTTCAGTTCGATTGTTGGCAACGTGGTAGAGCAGAAAAGCCGCGGCATTACCTTCACCGCGCTTGGCTTTGGCAGCGAGTACAATGAAGAACTTCTTGCTGCAATCGCCAAGCGTAGCGGCGGAAATTATTACTACATTATGCGTCCTGAGCTGATACCGGAGATATTCCGCAAAGAGCTGGAGACAATGATGATGGCAATTGCACGCAATGTTAGAATGCGCGTTCAGATGTCGCGATGGGTCCAGGTGCGGCAAATATACAACAAGTTGCCTACATATGGAAATCGTTGGGCTGAGGTTACCCTTGCCGACCTGGAGCGCGGCGAGGTGCAGACGGCCATTGTTGAGCTTGAATTGGGCCCGAGACCGGGTGGAAAGTATCGGGTTGCGCGGATTGATATTATCTATGATGATTCGGTTACTGGTAGGACGGAGACCGTTTCCGGCGACGTAGTGGTCGAGTTTACGACCGATGCCTCACTAATTGCGAGCGGGCTCAATCCGGAGGTTCAGCGCGAGCTTGCAATCGCGCAGGCTTCCATGAATCTTGAACGTACCGTCATGGGTATGCGCACGCAAATGGTTTCGCCTGATGAGGCCGTCCGTGAGCTTGAAAAGACACAAGCGCTACTGATTCAACAAGGCAAAACTCTTCAGGCTCAGGATATCCAGTGCGCGATCGACCAGATCAAGCAGGGCGCCGCGGCTGAAAAGACGTTGATCGGGATCAATTTGGACCGGGAGAAAATGCAATGAGTGACTATACGGACAAGACTGCGATAGGCATGCCGAAAGTGGGGGAGGCGACCCAGGTTGTAAACGCGCCGTCAGCAGAGGCGACACATTATGTGGCCAGCGTTGATTGTCCCGTTTGCCATACATCAAATCCGCCGTCGGAGACGTATTGTGTTGACTGTGGGTTCCTGCTTTCATCGGAGCCGGTAGATGTGGCGGAAGAGTATGGAACGACGCAAGTTGGTTCGTTCGTAACACCAGATGGGACTCGCGAATTTGCGCTCAGGCTCGGCGAAAACACGGTTGGCAGACTGGATGCCGACATTCTGCTCACACACAGCACGGTTTCCCGAAAACACGCTGTGGTGACGGTTGAGGAAGGCAGGGTGTTTGTCGAAGACGTTGGGAGTACAAACGGCACAACTGTGGCTGGCAGGAAGGTAGAGCCGGGCGAGAAGATCGAGCTGGCTGATGGTGTCGAAGTCGTCTTTGGCAGTCAGCCACTCATTTTCCGAAAGCCCCAGGAGTACGAAATTCCTGCTGAGCCGCCTCGGGAATGCGAGACTCATGTTGAGCCAAGCGGGGAGTGCGAGGTTCCCACCGAGTTGAGATTGCCAATATTCCGGCTCGTCGCCACTGGTGGCTCTCTGAGCTTTGATCTTTTCGAAGGCGTAATGACGCTTGGTCGTCGAGAGGGCAACGACATCGTCGTGCCTGACCCGTATTGCTCCGGAAACCACGCGCGGCTTACGATCGAAAGCGGTGAGCTTTCGATCACCGATGTCGGGAGCACCAACGGTACTCTTGTTAACGGCGTCAAACTGGAGCCAAACTCACCACGCGCGCTGCAGTCTGGCGATGAAATTACCGTTGGTCAAACGGTTTTCAAAATAGAGGCGGTGCAATGACCGAGAACACTGACCGTGAGATCACGGCAAAGATCAACACAGCTGAGCTGGTACGAGCGTGGGAGGAGCGTGCGAGAAAGGCTCGAGGCATCAGGCTCGTCACGAGTATTGGTGCGAAGACCGACCTTGGGCGGGTTCGCGAGAACAACGAGGACAAATTTGAGTTTTTTGTGCCTGAGGACGAGGATACTCTGGCGCTCAAGGGTTCCTTCTATGCGGTTGCCGACGGTATGGGCGGCCATTCTGCCGGGCAAATTGCAAGTGAACTTGCAATTAAAACCGCCATTCGCTCTTACTACAACGATCCAAACCCTGTTGTAGAAGACTCGCTAAAGCAGGCGCTTCAACAAGCAAACGCGCTCATATTCGACGCTGCGCGTGCTATAGCCGAGAGATCAGGTATGGGCACGACAATGACGGCGCTTGTGCTACGCGGGGAAGAGGCGTTCATAGCTCAGGTTGGTGACAGCCGGTGTTATAGGTTGCGCGATGGTGAGCTTCGGCAGTTGACCGAGGACCACTCTTGGGTAAACGAGCAGGTCAAGCGTGGCGGACTTAGCGTCGATGAGGCCGAGGCTTCTCCATTCAGGAACGTGATCACGCGGTCTCTTGGAAACTCGCCGAGTGTTGAGGTGGATGTGTTTACCGAGCAGGTTGAGGCTGGAGACGTATTCTTACTGTGTTCGGACGGCTTGACAGGCGAGGTTTCTGATGAAGAGATATGCCGGGTAATGGCATCGCATTCACCGTCGGAGGCTGCGTGGAATTTGGTTGATTTGGCGTTGGAGCACGGTGGACGCGATAATGTGACCGTGTTGATCGTAGCCGTCCGAGAAATCGCAAGACAAAGTGATGAGAAACAAAGTGAGCAGGAGTTGCATGAACCCCTCAGAAGTCGTACCTGGCTCCCATCATTACTAAGGAGGAGTCGGGGGAGGTTGGTATGAGAAATTGTCTGCATCATCTACGAATACACTCGGCAGATACGAGATTATACGCGAAATAGCCCGGTCGAACGACATTGTGTACGAGGCGATCGATCCATCGATCAACCGTCGAGTCGCGTTGAAAGAACTTTGGATTGATCCAAGCGTGACAGGTGCGCAACGACGGGAGCGGATCGAACGCTTCTGGCGCGAGGGTAAGGCCGCCGGTAGGTTGAGCCACCCAAACATTGTCACAATCTACGAGGTTGGCAAAGACGGCGACCGCTACTTCATAGCTATGGAGTTTCTTGGAGGACAAACCCTCCGTGACGCGATCAAGGCGGGAGGACCGATGCCGGTCGCAACCGTTAAGGACTACACTCTCCAGCTCTGTTCAGCGCTTGCTTACGCCCATCAAAATGGCGTCATCCACCGAGATATTAAGCCTGAGAACGTCCAAATACTACCCGGCGGTCATATCAAGCTCACGGATTTCGGCATCGCGCGGTTGATGGGTGAGCCTGCAATCACGCAGGACGGACAAGTCTTCGGTACTCCGAGCTATATGTCGCCTGAACAAGTAGCCGGAAAGCCGATAGATGCGCGATCTGACATTTTTTCGGTTGGCGTGCTGATGTATGAAATGCTTGCGGGCAAGAAGCCGTTTGCGGGTGACAGTGTTGTAACTATCACATACAACATCATGAATATGGATCCACCCCCGCCGCCGGGAGCTCCTCCGTATATGGTTGGGATTATCCGCAAGGCGATGGCCAAGGATCCGAACATACGTTATCAGAGCGCTGAAGAGCTGGCAGAAGATCTCAGAAACGAGCGGTCGAGCGAGCTTTTTACACTATATGCGAATTCTCCTAGTCCGTATCCGTCGCCGTTCGGACAGCATCAGGCTCAGCAGCAGTCGGTTCCGATTACGCCGTATGGGACACCAGTCCCATCGTCGAGTGCTGGCGGTGTTCCCGATCCGTTCGCACAGCCGTTCCCTGCGCCGAATTCAGCGCCGCCAGCTCCTTCGAGGCCAGCAATAAGCGCCGAAACCCGAAACTTCTTAGGGATACTTATGTTGGTTGTAGGAGTGGCGGGCATGCTTATTTTTGCGGTTTGGGCAATCAACCTTGCCTATCAGAGCTATGTTACAGCGCAAACTTCCACCGCGGCGGTTCGATACTACAACCAGGGGGTGACGCTTTTCAACAAGGGTAACCTTGATGGGGCGGAGCAGATGTTTCAGAATGCTCTACGGGTTTCACCCTACTCAGAATATGCTGAGAAAGCAAAGGACGGAATATACAAGGTCTGGACTACGCGTGCGTATACGTTTTCCCAGACTAGGGACACGCAGCGCTTGGGTGACATAGCTAGGAGGATGGTCGAGTTACGGCCGAATGCACCTGAAGGACATTATTATCTTGCGCTGACACAAGAAATGGAGGGAAGGTTGGAGGAAGCAATTAAGGAGTATGAAAAAGCGTCGACCCTGGCTGGCAATGACAAAGCCGGTTTTGGCTCCGCGGCTCGTACTAGACTCGATACGCTGCGCCAAGGCGTCCAGTCGAAGGTATCTGTGCAACCGTCAACTGGTTCTACTTCTGTTGAGGAACCACCGAGAAGTTCATCCGAAATTCCTTACGAACCGGCGCCTGGTCAGCCGCAGTGAGGCTCTAATCACAAAACCGTGTGAAGTGGCTGCCAGCTACAGGGTATAACTCATTCACGAGGTAACACGAGGTAACTTGACTTGAATCGCATAATTACTCTCACCACCGACTTTTCTATGTCCGACGCGTATGTTGGTATGATGAAAGGCGCTATCCTTTCGGTATCGCCTGACATCACGATTGTTGATCTCGCACACAACATCAATGCGCATGACGTGTTTGAGGCTGCTTTTGTGCTTCAAACCGCCTATCGGTTCTTTCCGGAGGGTACTGTTCACGTTGTCGTAGTAGACCCGGGAGTGGGTTCGGTTCGCAGACGGCTAGCTATGTGCTGCGGTAACCATTACTTTGTTGGGCCTGACAACGGCGTGTTCAGTTATGTGATCCGCGATTCGGATCAGTGTTCGGCGGTAGAGATCGTGCCGACAAACTCGCGCAGCGGCCTTCATGGTGTTACGTTTGAGGGCCGAGACGTATTCGCTCCAGCAGCCGCAAAGCTGGCATCCGGCGTTCCGTTGTCGGAAATAGGCAAGCCCGCCGATAACCTGGTTTTGCTCGACATACCTCGTCCGAGGGTTAATGATGTCACTATAGACGGCAAGATCATCTACATTGATCACTTCGGTAACTGCGTTTCCAACATAGAGGCTGTTGAGATCGAAAAACTGGGTGGAAGTATCCTAGTTTCCGTTGGTGGTCAAAATGTTGGTCCTCTCAGGACCTCGTACTCGGACGTTCCGGTAGGCGAGCCCCTTGCCATCATAAACAGTCTTGATCACCTCGAAATTGCGATCAACCAAGGCAACGCCGAAATAGACCTGAACGTCAAAGTCGGTACGCCGGTTAAAGTTACAAAAGTATAAAACATCGTAGTTTCTGCCCGGTTGTTTCCGACAACCTCACACACTTTCCATTTGTTGACACGGCATGGGGTTGCCTATATAATACCGTTGTCATATTGGCGTTGTGCTACTGGGCTGGGGTATGCTAACGGTCGCATGCGCCGGCCCGTATATTGTTATGGAATGGCATTTCCGAACAGTACAGCCTGCGCTGTTAACGTCATTCCAGACCGTTATCATTCCGACACACGTCTTTCCGACATATACATATGCCGTTTTAGGTGTTTCTGGAACTAGGTTTCCAAAACACCGAATATGTTTTCTAAGTGTGTGTCGTTTTGATTGCGGCGAGGAATCTATTTAGACTAGTCAGGTATTCCTGACACGTTTATGAATGTCTGGAAAGGTGCGAACCTGGAGGTTGGATAGTGACTAAGTATCAGAAGTACTTTATCGGGGTCGTCACACTGGCGATAACGGCCGGGATTATCATTTCTCAGATGAGCCTGGTTAAGGGGCTAGATATTGCCGGAGGAATCCGAGTAGTCTTGCAAGCCGATCCGAAAAATCCAGAGGATTGGCCCAAGACTCACGAGGGGCGCATGGAGAAGATGGCCTCGATCCGCAAAACGATCCAGAACCGGGTCAAAGGTATAGGTGGCGTTACCGAGCCGGTAGTAGTTGTTCAGGGCGAAGATCGGCTGGTAGTCGAACTGCCGGGTGTTAAGGATCCTGACAAAGCTCTTAGAGACATCAAGTCTACTGCCGCGCTCGAGTTCTACTACCTCAAGGATGTTCAAAACGCCAATAACCCGATGGGTAAGTGGCGAATGGACGTCGTTCGCGAGGAGGACAGGTACATCTTCACAGGCCCGCTTGGCGAATCGATCGACAGCGTCAAGCAACCGGAAGAAGTTCTGGAAAAGGTTGTAGACATCAAGCGCAACAAACCCATCCTTACCGGTAAGGACCTTTTATCCAATGCCAAGGCTGGTCTCAACGCGCGCAACCAGACTGTCGTCAACATTGAGTTTAACAGGGAAGGCACTATGATCTTCCGCGAGTTCACTCGTAGGCATGTTGGCGACTACTTAGCCGTCTTCTTTGACGGAAAGCTTTTAACAGCTCCGTCAATCAACGAACCGATTCCCAGCGGCAAGGCTGAGATCACCGGTTTCAGAAGCCTCGCCGAGGCGAAGCAGGTTGCCGACTACCTCAACGCAGGTGCTCTACCGGTGCCTCTGAAGGTTATCGCCAAGGATTCTGTTGAGCCGACACTTGGTATGGAGACGGTTCAGAAGGTTATTATGGCGGGTATTATAGGCCTCCTCGCCGTGATCGTGTTCATGCTGATCTACTATCGGCTGCCGGGGGCGATAGCTGACGTGGCGCTGTGTTTGTATGCGATGTTTGTCATCGCTGTGTTCATGTTGATTAGGGCAACGATGTCTCTGGCAGGCTTTGCGGCTTTGATTATATCAATCGGTATGGCTGTTGACGCCAACATTCTAATTTTCGAGCGCCTCAAGGAAGAACTGAAAAGCGGCAAGACCCTTCGGGCAGCGATCGACACCGGGTTTACCAGGGCATTCACGGCTATCTTCGACTCCAACATGTGCACAGCAATTACGTGCGCGATCTTAATGTGGTATGGCACGCCGTCGGTTCAAAGCTTTGCGTTCACCCTACTGATCGGTGTGGCAATCAGCATGTTCACGGCAATCACCGTGACTAGGACCATCCTGCACCTGCTTGTAAACTGGGAATGGGCGCAGAATCCGAAGTGGTACGGTCTGGGAACAAGCTGGTTTGCGCGGTCGGGACGCACGTTGGACATCGTCGGCAAGCGTAATTACTACTTCTTGTTGAGCGCGTGTTTGATTATTCCTGGGCTTGTGATCTTGGGTACGTCAGGGTTGAAGAAGGGAATCGAGTTCAGATCCGGAACTTCAATCCAAGCAAGCTTCGTGCGGCCGGTGACGTTGAGTGAGGTTCGCTCCATTGCGGCAAAGTATTCCCCCGGTCTGGCGCCGCAGGTGCAACTTTCTAAGGTTGATGGCCAGAAGAAGGTGGCGTTCATCAAAACAGCGCCGCTGAGCGAGGAAAAAGACGTAGCCCTGCGCGACGAACTGGACCGCAGGATCGGACTTGATTCGCGCTCCCTGGAAATTCAGTTCAAGGAACCTGTGGTTGAGAAAAAATTGCAGCAATTGGTGGCTAGATACTCCAAGTGGAGTACCGCTCACATAACTGATCCGAAACCGCGAGGAGAGAACAAAACAGCGCTGGTTGTATTGCGATTTGTCCCCGAGCAGAAATGGTTGGAGCTACGCAAAGCGCTAGACAACGCCTACACGATTGTTCGTGAGAGCGAGCCAAGAAAAACGTTTGACTCCGTCAGCACAGTTGAGCCTACCATAAGCGAAGAGCTCACAAGAAACGCCGTTATAGCCGTGATATTTGCGTCTGTCGCGATAGTAGTTTATCTGAGCATGCGGTTCGCGATAGGCGGTATTATGGCCGGGCTTAAATTCGGAACTTGTGCGGTTATCGCGCTGGTTCACGACTCGGCGTTTATCCTTGGGATGTTCGCGATACTGGGCAAGGTGGCAGGTTGGGAAATCGATAGCCTATTTGTGACCGCCGTACTGACCATCATTGGCTTCAGTGTTCACGATACCATTGTCGTATTCGATCGAATCCGCGAAAATCTAAGGCATAGGCTTCGCGGTGAAACATTCGAGCAGTTGTGCAACCGCAGCATCTTACAAACGTTTTCTCGCTCGATCAACACCTCGTTAACAGTTGTGCTTACGTTAGTGAGCCTGATTGCGTTTGGAGGACCGTTGCTCAGGCACTTCTACGTGGCTTTGCTGGCAGGAATCATAATTGGTACTTACTCTTCGATCTTCAATGCTACGCCGTTGGTGATCGTGTGGGAGAAAATCGCATCCAAGACCGCTGAGCCGAAGCGTAGGGCAATCGAGGAAAAACCCCTTGTTGCTTCCTCCGGCTCAAATTCGGTCGAGCCCCCGCCTTCTACCGCTGCGCCGGCTGCGAGTGTTAGCAGTGAGGAGGTTGTTGCTGAAGAAGAGCCTTCTGTCCAAATGCAGACGTCGACACCGACAGCATCCAAACCTGCGAAGATCAAGCGCAAGGCAGGCAAGAAGAAGCGATTCTGACAAAGCCCAATCTCAATCATCTGTTTCAGATGGCCCCGGATAGACGTCCGGGGCCATCAAGTTTTGGGTTAATGTCCTGGGCAATATAATGGCCGGAACTCTCTTTTTGGCAGGTAATCGGCGGGCCGTTTATGTAGATAATAGCTGTGACATCGAACGGTGCTGATTGGGTAGTCTTGGAATGTGACGACGCGCAGGTTGAGAAGCTTGCGCGCGAGGCTAATTTGCCGCTGGTTGTTGCTCGTCTGCTCGTGCTGCGCGGGATTACTACGACTGCGGAGGCGCGTGCGTTTTTTGATCCATCTCTAGATCATCTCCACGATCCGTCTCTTCTGCCGGATGTCGACATTGGTGTTGAGCGGCTTTCTGCCGCTATTAAGTCGGGCGAGAAGATATGTGTCCACGGCGACTACGATGTTGATGGTGTCACCGGCACAGCACTGTTGTTTCGCACCCTTAAGGCGCTGCGAGCGAATGTTGATTATTATCTGCCGCACCGTCGCAGGGATGGCTACGGGTTTAAGCCTGCGGCAGTTGCCGAGGCCGTTCGGAAAGGTGCCGGACTAATAATCACGTGCGATTGCGGAATAACCGCTCACGACACAATTCGCCGTGCCAAAGACGCCGGTATCGACGTAATCATCACAGACCACCACGAACCAGGTTCTGAGCTTCCTCAGGCTACTGCGGTTATTAATCCCAAACGTGAGGACGCGACATATCCCTTTCCCGAATTAGCGGGGGTGGGAGTGGCTTTCAAGTTGGCGCAAGGGTTGGTGCGTAGGCTGGGGTATGATGAGCATAGGTTCGTAGAACGGTTTACCGACCTTGCCGCGATAGGAACGGTCGGCGACGTTGTTCCTCTGCTCGGCGAGAATCGGGCGATTGTTAGACACGGGTTGGAGGCAATTTCGGCTTCCAAGAAGGTCGGTTTGCGCACGATGATCAAAGCAACCGGCCTTGAAGGCAAACCATTAAACGCATATTGCCTTGCCTATGTTTTAGGACCCCGTATAAACGCTGCAGGCAGAATGGACGACGCGACTACTGCACTGCGCCTCTTGCTTACGAAAGACGATGATGAGGCTTGGACGCTTGTGCGCGAGATGGAGCGTCACAATTCCCAACGGCGCGCCGAGCAGGAACGTATCGCTGGCGAGGCTGTGGAACAGGCTCAGGCGAAGTTTGACGCAGGTGCACGAGTGTTGGTTCTATCAAAAGAGGGGTGGAATTGCGGGGTAATAGGCATAGTTGCAAGCAAGATATGCGAGTTGTTCGGACGGCCCGCGATTCTCATTAGCCGGGATGAGGCGACTGGACTCGGAGGTGGATCGGCCAGGAGTATACCGGAGTTCAACATAATTGAAGCGCTGCGGTCCTGCGAGGACCTGCTCGAAAGGTTCGGAGGACATTCTCTTGCCGCCGGACTAACTATCCAGCTCGACAAACTTGAGGAGTTCGAGGAACGGATCAACTTGTTTGCATTCGAGGCCGTTGCGGAGGAAGAGCTGGCACCTCGACTAGAGATCGAGGCCGAACTGGAGCCGGTCGATATCACACGTGAGCTTGCGGGCATGATCGCATCTATGGAACCGTTTGGCATGGGGAACCCGGAGCCGCTTTTTGTGACGCGAAACCTGATTGTGACGCAGAAACAACGCGTGGGAGATGGTTCGCACCTAAAGTTCCAAGTCCAGCCTCTCCCTCGTGCCCAAGAGCCTTTCTCGAGTGGGATCGAAGGAATAGCAGGTACGAGGTTGTGCTCCATTCCATTCCAAGAAAGGGTTGGGGTAAGGTCAGAAAACCAGCCTTTTATCGACTGTATAGGATTCGGACTAGGTGATTTGGCGGACACACTCGAGCTTGGCGGACGTGTAGATCTGTGCTATAGTATAAGAATAGATGACTACAACGGGGCAGAATCGGTTCAGTTGGTAGTAAAGGATGTTCGCCTTCGAAGCGATTCGTGATGCAGCGCGTCTAAAAACGAAAGAATGTCCGATATCGAGAGCATTATAGCCAAGGTTAAGGAGTATGATCCCGACGCGGACGTTGGACTGATCCGTCGTGCGTATGAGTTCGCCTTTAAAGCGCACGAAGGCCAAAAGCGTCTAACGGGCGATCCTTACATTACTCATCCCCTCGCCACAGCGCAGACGCTCGCCGAGCTAGAAATGGATGTGGCGAGCATTGCCGCCGCCTTACTTCACGACGTTGTTGAGGAC
>JAOAGX010000041.1 GCA_026415535.1 Armatimonadota bacterium
TACCATATCATGGCGCCTGTCGTTGTCACCGAACTTGGGATCGAACTTGAGCTTAACTATCCCGTCCTTGTCGGTCGAGACCACGCTAACATGGTTTTCGACCCACAGCCGACTGGACAGAAATCCCAAATCCAAAGTATCCTGACGCTGGCCCGGATGGTTTTTCACGTCGAGCTTTTGCTTGATCATTGGAGCGATGACAAGTTTGGTGTAGCCGTTTTGGATGTAAGCAACCTTGATGCCTCCGGCGTAGCCATCATATCGGATCTTGTCCGGTTTCTTATAGGAAACGATCCCTTTTTCCAGGCGCAATATATCACCGTAGCCTTCTCCCATGCCGGAGACTGCTCGTTTGTTTGCGTCTTCTATGACCATCTCGGCACGGAAGTCACGCAACCCGGCTTCTGCAGCCCTGACTTTTTTCAGAATGTCATTTGCGGTGATCGCCTCAGTTTGGAGAGAGGCTGCCAGGCAGATGAAGCCCGTGATCAGCGTTATATACGTCCGTTTCATATGACACTTAGCTCGTCTAGCTCTCCCTAGTCAGTAGCGACTAATACAAATATAGTGTTTTAGTCGGCCAGGCGTCTTTCAGCTAGCTGAAGAATCGCCGAAAAATCGCCTTTCGTGATAAACTGCTCTTCCAACATCCTTTGACGGGATATTTTACCACGCGTTTCCCGTCGAATTATTTCGATGCGCCACTTTCCTCCGATCTTTCTCCTTTGGAAGACTTTACCACGATTTTCTATTGTTAAGATAGGGAGTCTTTCCACCTTTCGAGTTAGAGAATGGCTCAGCCTTTCTTTTCGGATTGAGTTGGTGTAAGGCTCTAATTTGCATTGCGTTTGATTGCCGGATTGACTAGAATGGAACCGACGGCGCGCGTGCGCAGCTGCGCTCGCGACGGCCTCGTAAGTCGAGTATGCAGCTTGTGAAGCGACTGCCTATAACAGCGCTGGTGCTCCCTATTATGATTTGCCTCGCCCTATCGGTCGCGCGCGCGGAGAACGTCGCAGCGCGTGTGCTGATGGGAAAGCGCGAAGTCTTCTGCTCGCCTGCGGCAGTTTATGATGGCGTGCGGGTTCTTGTGCCGTTTTCTATGCTTGACGAGCTGGGTGTTACGGCCTCGCCGGAAACAAAGCGTGAGATGATCAACCTGACTTCTGCCAACGGTCGAACCGGCGAGGTTACTCCGATCAGTGTAGGCGGCGAGCCGATGCTGCCTCTAGATATGATCTTACAGATCACAGGCGGAGAAGCCATTTGGGATGACGACCAGAAGACCGTAACCATCCTTGCTCACCTTCAGTCGGTGGAATTCGTTGACGGTACGCTGAAGATAAACTGTTCGTTTCCGGTGAATTGCTCCACTCGCAAGTGGCAGTCCAAGCTGATTGTAGACGTGCCCGGTACAAGAGTTGCCTCAGAGGCGAAGGAAGTCTATGTAGGCGGACCAATAGTCTGGCGTGCGAGACTGGGCCAGTACACTTCAGATACGGCGCGGGTTGTGCTCGATTTGATGGAGGACGCCGACATCGCTGTCGAAAGTAGATTGCCGTCAGCTCAATTAGTCCTGATTGTTGGACGCGATCTTCCGAAGTCGGACGCTAAGCCTACTCCCAAGCCTGTTACGGTAAAACCGGCACAAAGTCTGCCATATAAAGTTAGCTCAATACGGCTTCAATCGCCTCACGACGGCCGGTTTGATCTGATCATAGAAACCTCGGCAAAGGCAGTGATAGCACCAGCGTTTGGGGTCCGACCGCCTGAAGTCGAGCTTACTCTTCTGGACGCTGATGTTGCTGATGGGGCTGATCAGTTCGATGCTAACCATCCACTGCTCAAGTCAGTGAAGCTTACTCGCGTTTCGGGTAGAAAGCCCGGAGTGAAGATCAGTCTGGCCCTAACGAGAATTTCAACTTACGAGACTTCTGTTTCAGATGGTGCTGTCATCTTGTCTGTCTACATTCCTGAGAAAGCTGGGGGAAAACTTGCCGGGATGACTGTGGTGGTCGATCCAGGCCATGGAGGCCGGGAGAAGGGTGCTCGCTGGGAATCAATCTACGAGAAGGATCTCAACATCAAGATAGCGAAGGCCGTGAAGGCTGAGCTTGAGAGTCAGGGAGCTAGGGTCATATTGACCCGAGACGGCGACCAAACGATGGGCCTTGCTGCTCGGTCAGAGGTCGCAGTCAACAATGCCGCTGATCTTTTCATCAGCGTTCATTGCAACTCGAACGGTTCCCCAGGGAGCGCGAGCGGAATCGAAACTTATTACCATATGGACGAGCCAAGTCCGAGGGCGCTTGGTTATGCAGTACATACGGCGGTATGTTCCGCGACCGGAATGTGCGATCGTCGCGCACGCAGCGATCGTTCGCTTTATTCGTCGGGGCTTGGAGTTCTACGGCGGCTTTCGGGGACCGGGATACCGGGCATATTGCTTGAATGCGGCTACCTGAACACGACTACAGATCGCAAGAAGCTTCTCGACCCAAGCTATCACAGGAAGTTGGCTGAAGGTGTGGTTGCAGGGCTAAAGGCATACGTCGAGGGTACGTGGGATGGTGAGGCGGCACAATGAGTAGACGGTCGAGAAGATTTCGGAACACGGCGGCGATAGTGTTGCTCGCCGCGACGGCGTTTGTCGCGGCAGCGGCTGTTACGTTTTATATTAGAGGTGGGTTTCGCGGCGAGAAACCGAAGGGTACCGTCCGGATCAGCAGGCCGCCGGTTGTGACGCTCACTGAGCAGAGGCGAATCATTATCTATTTGCCTAGGCGCAGCAAGAAGGGAGTCTGCCTTGCGCCACAAGTAAGGAGCACCGATTCGAAAGGCAGTAAGCTTGATGTGGCACTATCGGCGTTATTGACAGCCGGTCAGGGTAAGGGCGAGGCAGCCGGTCTGATTCCCGAAGGCGCCAAACTATGCGGCCCGGTCAAGGTGAAAGGCGAGGTGGCCATAGTCGATCTGAGTAAGGAATTCCTGGAGAATTTCTCCGGGGGAACCATGCAGGAGGCGCTGACATTAAACGCCATCGTTCACACGGTCGTTGATAACAGTGATGGTAAGGTCAAGCGCGTCAAGATTTTGGTGGAGGGAGAGCCGGTTGAGACTTTGGGAGGCGCGTTCGAATTGACCGAGCCAATATCTGCGGACTCGACGCTTCTCAGACCGGTCGGAGCCAATTGAGATCGCCAATCGGCATATTTGATTCGGGCCTTGGCGGGCTGAGTGTTGCCAGAGAGGTTATCAGAAAACTTCCTCAAGAGAGGATTATTTACTTCGCCGACACCGCCCACGTCCCCTACGGGGAACGACCGCTTGAAGAGATCAAGGGATTTGCGCTCGATATCACTCGGTTTTTGATCGAACGTGGGGCGAAGGCCGTTGTAATGGCGTGCAATATGTCGAGCGCGGTCGCGCTTGATGAAGCACGCACGCGTTGGCCAGACGTTCCAATTCTCGGCGTGGTCGAGCCTGGAGCAAAGGTGGCGGTGAGGACGTGTGACGGTCGTCCGATAGGTGTCTTGGCAACAACGGGTACGGTAAAGAGCGAGGCCTACGCGCGAGCTGTCGGCCGGTTCGACGACAACATTGTGGTTGTCCAGCAGGCATGCCCGAAATTTGTGCCTCTAGTGGAGGCAGGGTTGGCCGACAGTGAGGAGGCCGAGGCAGTCTCGCGCGACTATGTTGCTCCGCTGATTCAGGCCGGTTGTGGAACCATTATTCTTGGCTGCACTCACTACCCATTCCTTCGCCGCGCGATAGAGTCAGCGACGGGACCAGGTATCTCTATAGTGGATCCAGCGGAGGAAACAGTCCTGGAGCTCGCGAAAGTTCTGAATGAAAAAGGTATTGCTTCCGATGCATTCGAAGGCTCCCACTTGTTCTACGCCAGCGGAGAGACATCGGGGTTCGCGGAGCTTGGAAGCCGATTTCTAGGAGAACCAATAGAGCGAGTCATCAGTCTTCAGGCGTCTGTTGTCTGCGTGAGGACTCACGGCTCGTAACTTGGACCTTACAACTCGCGCAGGAGAACGCCAATGATCCGCCTCGACGGTCGCGCGCCGGATGAGCTTAGACCAGTCAGAATAACTCGCCACTTCATCAAATACGCCGAAGGAAGTTGCCTCATCGAAGTCGGCGATACTAGGGTAATCTGCACCGCATCAGTGGAGGATAAGGTACCGCCGTTTCTTAAGGGTACGGGTCAGGGATGGGTGACGGCCGAATACGGAATGTTGCCCCGCTCGTGCGAAACCCGAACCCAACGCGAAAGCCGCGGGCAGATCAACGGTCGCAGTCAGGAGATACAAAGGCTTGTGGGAAGGTCGGTGCGATCTGTTGCCGACCTGCCGGCGTTAGGTGAGAGGACCATCTGGCTCGACTGCGACGTGATCCAAGCCGACGGTGGTACGAGAACGGCGTCCGTCACCGGCGCGTTCGTCGCTTTCCTCGACGCGTGCGCAGTGATGAAGAGCCAGAACCTGATCAAAAAGATGCCTTTCTCCGACTTGATTGCGGCTGTGAGTGTCGGAGTGGTAGCGAACGAGGAACTGCTAGACCTCAGTTATAAGGAAGATTCCAGCGCGGCAGTCGATATGAACGTGGTTATGACGGCGGCAGGGCGGCTTGTAGAAGTGCAGGCTACGGCGGAGGGAGCACCTTTTACTATGAACAGGTTCAACAACCTTCTTTCCTTGGCTCAAAAAGGGATCACTCAGCTTACCAAGCTAATCAAGGAAGAACTTGCCGATGTGCTGTGACTATCCCCGCTGTCTTTTCATCCTCAGGAGGTAGACGGGCCCAAGTTACGCGCTATTCTCTTCTTTCCAGGATAGACAAGGTGGGAGTTGGGATATCAGACCCTGAGAAAGCTCTTAATTGCTACTCGAAACCACGGCAAAGCCCGCGAGATCGCAACCGTGCTTGCGGACCTGCCGTTTCAACTTGTCACCCTTGCCGACTACCCTGACGCTCCAGAGGTTGAAGAAACCGGTGCGACTTTTGTCGAGAACGCCATTGCCAAAGCCTGTGCCTACGCTGCGTGTACTGGCGAGTTAACATTGGCGGACGATTCCGGGCTTGAGGTAGATGCTCTCGATGGTGCCCCCGGTGTATTTTCAAGCCGTTTTGCTCCGACGGACCCGGAGCGAATCGCTAAACTCCTCGACCTAATGAGGGACGTGCCTGATGAACTACGTACGGCCAGGTTTCGGTGTGCGATTGCTATTGCCTTGCCCGACGGTCGCGTGCAGGTGTGCGAGGATTCGCTAGAAGGTCTTATAGCTCGCGAGCCTAAGGGGACAAACGGTTTCGGTTACGACCCTATTATGTATCTGCCTGACCTCGGCAAGCACGTAGCAGAGCTTGAACCCGAAGAAAAGAACGCTATTTCGCATCGAGGCAAGGCTCTAATTAAGGCTAAACAACTGCTTATTGCACTTTCCTTTCCGCCATAATTCGGCTCCTCGCGGAGGATATCCGATTTTGAACCTTTTATCCCAGCCCTCCTGGGCGTCTTACGAGCACGATGCCACAAACTACGTCCAAAAAGGTTAAAGCGCGCAAACGACTTGTTTTGGACGAGAAATGGTACTGTCGGACCGAATGGTTTGGCTAGACTTTTCTCGCGTATTCCTGAAGCCAACTTGCATATGCGCGGTCTAATTATACGTAACTAGTCACGCGTGAATAGGGCGCGAGTGCGACGGGAACAGTCGGTCGAGTTGGGAAGGTGAGTGGTTCGTGGTACAATTGCCTCGGAGGTGAGACCATAGCTACGACCGGCAATGAGCTCCTGGACCACGTCGTTTGGGAGGAACCGGACGCCGGCTTAGTGGCGCGGGTCAAAGGCGGCGATGCGGGTGCGTTCGGCCAGCTGGTCGCGCGTCACCAGAGGGCGGTTTACGCTATCGTCTCACGAATGGTTTCCGACCGGGACGAGGTGGACGACATCGTCCAAGATGTCTTCGTTCAAGCATTCAAGTCTTTGGGAGGGTTCAAGCAAGAGGCGGCGTTTAGAACGTGGATCTACAGGATCGCCGTGAACACTACGATCAAGCATATGAAAAAGGCGAGGGTCAGACGCGGCGCTTCCATAGATGACCCGGCTAACGGTCTTAACGGTTCGCTCGTTTCAAATGGTTCGGATGATCCCAATGACGCTGTCGAGAAAGCCGAGCGTCGAGAAGCCGTCAGACGGGCGGTCGAGACATTACCCGAACGGCACCGAGCGGTCGTAGCACTCCACTACTTTCAGAATCTTACTTGCGATGAGATAGCCAACATAATGGGTTGCTCGGTCGGCACAGTTTGGTCGAGGTTGCATTACGCGTGCAAGAAGCTAAAAGGGCAGTTGGCGTGGCTGGGTGATGATTAGCATGCTCTGCGTGAGGTATAGGCGACTTCTGGTTAGATACGTTGAGTGTGAACTCGACGAACAGGTTCGTGCGAATGTGGAAGCACACGTGTCGCGGTGCAGCAGGTGCGCTGGCGAGGTCGATATGATACGCTCGGTGACTCGCGCGATCAGGTCGGCGCAGATACCCGCGATGGAGCCTTCTCCCGACCTTTGGGCTAAGGTGAGCGCGCGGATCGAGCGCGAGGCCGCTAGGCCATCTAGTAGACCGTGGATTAGAGTTGCGCGACCAGCGTCAGCGTTTGCCGCGGTCATGTTTGCCGGCATCGTGGGCCTGAGCCTGATGCGCACGGGTCCGCCTCCGAAAACCGCCCAGGCGCCCGCGGTGAGGAGCGGCCAGCCTCGCGTCGAGACTCACTTGATCGAGCCTGAGAAAGCTTCTTCGAATTCTGCTGTGAGCAGACCGCGAGGGGGGACGCCAACGGCTGGCATTCCCTCTGGTGCAGGCCACATCTCTCCTAGAATACACACCAAACGGGTCGGCTCCGCATCGACGAGCAAGATCGCAAAGTCCGCTTTCTCTCCGGTTGTAGGGTCGAACCGAGCGAGAGTTGGCCAACCGACGGTCGTCACATCTATAGAGGAAACCAAACCTGCGCTAGTGGCGCCGGCGGCTAAGCCGACGGAGATGGAGGTTACGGATTCACATGCGGATTCGCTCTCTCCGACGACTGTTCGAACGCCGGTTGGCGTCCGTGAGGATCCGACTGCGGCCACACGGCATGCATTTTCTGAAGCGAATGATGCGGGAGAAACTGGTTTCCACACGGAGTCAACCGATTCGGCATACAGAGATGTCGCCGAAAAAGAGAGAACCGCATCGGTCGTGGACGCCCTGAACGAGACGGAAGGTATCCGTAGCGCAGCGTTATTCGCGTATCCGTAGATTTAGACTGATGAGACCAGTGGGAAGCAGAATCTACGCAATGTTGGTTGTGCTGGTTGGTGTATTAAGCCAGCCTGCGTGGGCACCGGACGCGTTTAGCGATGGGCTTGCGCTGTTCAACGCGGGCGACTGGACTCGTGCGGCCTCGGAGCTGGTTTTGGCGGCTTCGAGGCAGCCTAATGATGCGACTGTTCGGCTCACTGCTGGTGTTGCGCTAGCCAACATCAAGCGTTACGCAGAGGCAGCGGCTCAATTCAGGTCAGCGGCCAGAATAGAGCCAAACGGCATACTGCCACACCTTCTGCTGGATGGCGTCTATGCGGAGATGGGCAATCACGCCGAGTCGCGACGCTCGCGCGACGAGGCCGATAGGATACTCAGGCGTGGTCAGGCGTTTGGGACTCCGACTAGCTCCGACTATGTGCTGACGAAGTCGCTTCAGAGGTATCCACAAAACGCGATTGCACACTTGCTGCTTGGCGATCTTTACCAGCTTCAAGGCAAGCTAGGCACTGCAAGGCGATATTACGAAAGAGCGTCGGAGCTAGCTCCAAAGTGGACCAAACCGCTGATCAATCTGGGAGTGGCGGACCTCAAGATCAATCCACAGACCGCGGAACAGAGACTCAGGCGGGCTATCGAAATGGATCCGTCAAATCTGCGGGCGTATCTTTGGTTGGGAGACGCGTTGCTTGAGCAGAGAAAGATTGACCAGGCAATCGATGCCTACGAGCGCGCAGCGACCGACAATAGGCTCGCAACCGAAGCTCGAATTCGGATCGGCGACGCCCAACTTCGCGCTGGAAACTACCAACCGGCTCAACAGGCATTTGCGCAGGCTGCCGAACGAGCACCCTATGATCCAAGGCCGATTGCGGGCGAGGCGCAGGCCCTTCAGAAGGAAGGTAAGCTCAAGCAAGCCGAGGAGAAGTACGCGCGGGCGGCTGATGTACTTTCCACGAACAGGGCGACTGCGCGCTCGAAGGCGTTGGTTGCCAAACAGCTTGGAGCGGTTCAGATTCAGCAGGGCAGAATCGAGGACGCAATTGCCAATCTCAAGCTGAGCTTCGATTTGCACCCGACCGAGGAGAGCGCTCGGGCGCTGGTTGAGGCGCAGCGCAAGGCGAACAAGTTGAATGAAGGGATTTCAGAGAATGAGTCAGCCTTGGAGAAAAACCCCGGGAACGTGACTGCCATGACTTATCTGCTTGCAGCCTACAAGGAGTCCGGCAACTACGCCGGCCGGATCGATATGGCCAAGCGGCTCATCAAGGCTGACCCGTCGAACGCGTCCGCCTACTACGCAGAGTTGGGAGCAGCGCACATGGCTGTCGGAAATGTTGCCGAAGGAGTACAGGCATACATTCGCGCGTTCGAGACTGGCGATCCTATCACCTGGGAGCGGATAGCTCGGTCGGCCGCCTCTTCCGGCGCGCTCGAACAGGTGAAGGAACGCGTTGACGCCTCTTTTAGGACCTCGAGAAAAGAAAGAACTGGCATGATTCTTTTTGATATTCAGTCCGTGCGCAACGATCATCAGGGAATGATTGCGGCAGCAGATGCGCTCACCAAGTTAAACCCCGACCAGCCTACTCACTGGCTTCGCCTCGGCCACGCCTACGAGCGCGCAGGAAATAAGGAGCTTGCGCTCGGTGCCTACATAAGAGCCGCCGCAGGTTCTGATCCCGAAGCTGCGTCCGCAGCCAGAGCGCGAATCGAGGCACTCAAGTAACACTTATATCTCAGTTATTGCGGTAGACTACATTCCTAACGCTATTTTACTGTACCTTTAGAGTGTGCGATTTCAGTTGCACTTTCGTAAGAGAAAGCGGTGCTGAGTTGCCGTGCCCCAGTTGGTTTCCAACGACACACGAACTCGCGACGGTATAATGGCGCTGGTATTAGAGGAACATTGGCCTCGTTGGCTAACTATGCGGTAACCGTATCGAAAGGACGTGAATCGAGCGATGGAAATGGGATTGGGATGGTTGGGTGTTGGTGTTGGCGCAGTCGGGTTCGTGCTCGCGTACCTAATGGCGTCTATTCGGGGAGAGCAATCCGGATCTGGTGACGAGTGTCGGCGTGCGAGACTGAGCGCAGCGTTGACAGTCGCCTTGACAATAATTTTCTGGGCGTTCGCGATGAGAACCGATCCGCCGTTCTCGCAAGGACAGACGCTCGGTTGGGGATTCCTAATCGGAGGCTTGACGGGGACTTTGTTGTGTTTGGTATTAGGTCGATTACGTAGACATGCCTCAGAGGACGGTCTGCAGACTCGTCTTGCCGCGATTCATTCTGCCGCGTTTCTTGCAATCGCGAGCGCATCGCTTACCTACGTTTTATTTAGGGGCAACCCTTCCAGTGCGCTAATAGGATTTGCGATTGGAGCCGCTATGGCTTCCGTCATTCGATTCTACTTAGAAGGTATGCGGACGGCGTTAGATGATTTCGAAGCTCAGGCGTGGGCTATATTTGCAATCGTACTTGCTGTCGGCGTGGTAATGGCGGTCGAGCATTTCGACACGTCCGCGCACCGAGTCTGGTGGTCGCTTCCGATTTTAATGGGGGTGACTGTTGCCACTGCTGGCCTGGTCGCAGTCGGTGTTATGTCTCCCCAGTTAAAGGAGGGGAAACCGGCGGCGGTTGCTATCTCGTGCCTGATAGCTGCAGTTATTGTGATTGGACTGAGCGTGATCTATTCTTGGCGACTTTTAGGCGACTGGCGACTTGCAGAGACGGCAATTGTCGGAATTGCATGCTCTGCGCTTGCCGCGTGGCTTATATCGAGTATGCCGCGCGGAAGAAACGGCGCCTGGGGCGTGGACGTCGCGTCGGTTTGCGCATTGCTGGTCGTGGCGTTTGCAGTAGTCGCGTTCAAGCTATGGTCGGGACTTGGAATAGGGATCGGCCTCGTGGCGGCTTGGGCGGTCGCGCTTCCGGCGTTGGCAATTAGGGGTAGCGAGGGTGAAGATTTGCTGCCTCGTGCACTATCGACTGTCTTTTTCGTCTGGCTTTCGATCCTGCTCTATCGGTTATTCCTACAACTCTACCGGCCCGAGTTGGGTGCGGACTTGAGAGTCCATTACACATTCATTGGTGGGCTGATCGGGACAGTATTGCCTTTCGTGTTTGTATCTTCGATTATGAGGCTAAGGAACTGCGCTCAGGCCCGACAGGGTGTTAGGGGCGACCTGTGCGCTTTGGCTGGAGCAGCCTCAATCGGCTTGTTTGCGGCAGCATCACCCAACGTTTTGCATCTTATCTGGGAGCTTAAAGCAGTGTTGGGGTTTATGTTCGGGCTAACGGCGTCAGGCGTGTTCCTGTTGATGACTCAGTTGTTCCAGGCGAGCACGCCTGCTGGGCAGCGAGGGTCATCTCTTGGCGACTATTCTCCAGCTTTGCTGGTAATTGGATCGCAGCTTGTTGCGATCCAGTTCACCAGGCTGTACAGGACATTGGAGCTCACGCGCGCGACCCAGATATGGGTTTTGGTTGCCGCAGTGGTGCTTACTGCGGCATGGTTCTTGGTGATCGGTGGTTGCTCGAGCCGTTCGAGAGGTTCGGGCGAAGTAGGGCGGTAGGGAGGACTTAGATGACCAATTCCAGATTTTTCAATCCGACTATCGCCTTGTTGGTCTCGGTCTTTCTTGTTGCGGGGATGTTTGGTCTGGCGATCAGCCGAGAGACGCCGGTTGGAACACTCAAGGGGAGGATCACGGCGCTGGAATCGGGTGCACCGATTGAGGTGGCAGTCTCTATTAGGCGGGCGGGTGTGCCCGAAGAATACAGAACATATCGCCAGGCAGAGGCGGTCGGCGGGAATTTCGTCTTCAACCGCGTCCCGACGGGGACCTATTTGTTGCAAGCAAGATCCCACTGGCGACCCTGTCCACCGATCAAAGTTACTATCGAAGAAGGCAAGACTGAGACCGTCAATGTCGAACTTGCACCCGGTCCGCCGCGCTTGGACCTTTACGTCCACCAGCACATTTTTACTCCCGACGAGCGCGCGCAGGTTATCTGTCAGGGCTATGTCGAGTCCGGTACGCTGTATGTTTGTCTTTACAGAGTAGACCTAGACGAGCTGTTTGCGAAGAGCGGCGGCAATTTATACGCGTTAATCGGAGTGAAGCCCGGCCGTTGGTTCGACCGGCGCTTCGTGGACCTCTCGCAAAGGCCAGCTCTTAAGCTTGCCCACGCATTCAGCTCGCCGATAACCAGGCGCGAGACAGAGGGCAACTTCACGCGACGTATCAACCTGCCGCACCTCGGTCCAGGGGTGTATGTGATGTCGGTTAGCGCGGACGGGGTTCAAGAGATCGATTGGGTAATGGTTACATCGCTCGGTCTGATTACCAAGTCGGTCGGCCAACAGATACTCGGGTTCGTTGTGGATTTGAAGACCGGCGAGGCGGTGGGTGGTGCCAATGTGAAGGTATACGACGGCGTGGAGGCGCTTGCCTCAGGCAAAACCGACTCCGACGGCCTGGTTGACCTGCGCATTCCCGTTCGCCACGGAAGCTACGACCGTAAGG
>JAOAGX010000042.1 GCA_026415535.1 Armatimonadota bacterium
AGATGTGTATAAGAGACAGATTCGGATCTAGGGCGACGGTTTTATACGAGGCTAAAGTGGGCGACATAACAGTGCCAGTCGTAACAGAATATAGAGACCGCACGACGCTGGCAATCTTTTGCGGTTTCGGGCTTTCGCACGACACTGCGGAAGCAGCAGCCCGTGCGATATCGTTTGCTCTAAGCGAGTCAGCAGCGCCGTCTCCGGTGGTCGGATCATGCAGCGAGGGAGTTCTCTGGAACCACAATGAACTCGGCTATTTGATCGTAGTAAATACCTCAGACCAGCCGGGCTATGCTGATATCAACGTCGGCCGATTGTCATTATGGGATTGCCTTAAACAGAAAGCGCTGCCCCGGGACCAGACACGCGTGATCTTGGAACCACATTCATTCGGGTTCTATCGTATGTTTATGCGCAGATCCAAGTTTATCGACGTACTTGGCGCGAGCGCGCTGCGCAAAGTGACGGATGGCGCTGGGCGAGCCGATATTGATCTGCTTGCCGGTCGCAAGACAGTGCTCGTGTTACGTAGTTCGCCCAAGGAGATCCGTGTGGACGGTAAGTATTGCACGATCACGCAGGAGATCAGAAACGGGGCTTACCACGTAACGCTTCAACAGTGCCCGCCTGGAGAGCATACGATATTGCTCCGGTGGTGAATCTTCGCCAGCTTTGCGGAATTAAGATCGATTACGCCGACCGCAGTTGATAAGGCAGGAGGCGGAGTTGATCGCGGTACTTGGCGACAGTGCGTCTTGCAACGACGAAGCCCTGCTCAGCGAGCCTCTTTGCGATTTGGCTGTCCGAAAGAGGTTCGGGCGATACAGAAATGATGCGGCTGATCATTTCCCGCACCGGCATCGCACAGTCGAAGAACACGTCAAAGCTCACCAATTCTCCCGAGGGCAATCTACAGTGTTTGTTGGCAAGTGCACGGCAGATAGTCGACTCGTGCAAGCCCAACTCTCGGGCTATGTCCTTTTGGCGTAACGGTTTGAGTCTTGTCGGTCCATGCAAAATGAACTCCCTCTGATGTTCCACCACCGCCAACGCGACCCGCGTGAGCGTCTTTTTCCGCATTTCTATTGACTCTACGATAACCTTTGCCCGCTCGACATGTTCTTTGATGTATCGTCGGAGCTCCTCATCGGAGGACCGGCAAATGTGCTCGTAAGTTTCGTCAACCTTGACCATTTCGCTGTGGCAGTCCACCACTCGAACCAACAGTTCTTCTCCGTCTTGGATGATGAAGATATCTGGCACTACCGAGGCCGATTCTCTAGGCGAAATTCGGTGGAATGGATTCTGATAGCCCGACGCTGGATGCGGAGTCAGTTTTGTTCTGATGAAATCGTGAGCCTCTCGAACGGACTCAATAGGCAGATTTGTCTTCTTTGCAATGGACTTGAGTTTGAGCTTGGAAAGGTCATCCCAATGTTCGCTGACGATTCTCTCGGCTAATGCAACCTCGGGACCATCAAAGTTACCGGAACGAAGTTGTATCAGCAGGCATTCGCGCAGGTCACGCGCACCTATACCAGGCGGATCGAACGTTTGAACGACTGCAAGCACAGATTCGATTTCAGGAACGGATGCAGCAAAACGCTCAGCCGTCTCGTACAAGGATTCTCGAAAGTATCCGTCGTCGTCGAGTGAGTCAATCAGGTACTTTGCTATTCGAAGCCGTCTCCCAGCGAGATTCAAACGCGCCTGCTGCTCAAGGTAGTCTCGAAGATCTATCGACCCCGCAACGGTTCTGAAGGGATCGAATGTCTCGTCTTGTCCTGCTGCGGCGAAAGCCTGTTCGAGATGAACACGCTCGTGCCGAACTTCTAGATTAGGAAATTGCCCTACTTCCGGCGTTTCCGAATCGTTCTTGTGCGATGGGGCACCGCAAAGTGGACAAGTGCCTCCAGTCCGGAGAAATCCGCATACTGGACATCGCGCCTTGTCGTCTACAACCAGCGCCGGATTCTCCGCAGCTTCGGTATCCAAGAATTGTTGCAGTTCGAGCGTGTTCATTGCCAAGATGGCGTTCGCTTGAATCTGCACTGGGATGATGCGCATCTGCTGTTTTTGTACCAATGAAAAGTCTTGCATCGTAGCTATCCACCGGCCTCATTATCGGAAGCGTGCGGCCTGTTTCTCAGGCTGAGCGTGGTGAAGATGCAGCGTTCAGCATAATTCGGCCGAGGCAAGAAAAGCGAAGAGTCTGTGCAAAGAAAACCAAATATGATATCTGGAGAGCCGCGCGTGTTGCGCCACAATACTTATTAGGTAGACAACGGCATGTCGGACATACTCAGTCAGGAAGAGATAGACGCTTTAATTGAGTCATACAAGGCGACAGGCGGTGCTGAAGAGACTGGAAGTGCCTCAGGCCGGCAAATCCGCCTGTACGATTTTAGCAGGCCCGACAAGTTTTGTAAGGAGCACTTGCGTGCCCTCGAGCTAATCCACGGCAAGCATGGCACTGTGCTGGCTGTGGAGCTTGCCGCAATGCTCCATCAAGACGTCCAGATAAGCCTGCTTGCCCTCGATCAGCTCACATACCGCGAATACTGCGAGTCACTTCCGACTCCGACTTTGTTCGCGCAGGTCAGTCTCGATCCTCTAGCTTCCGTTGCCGTCTTTGAGTTCAATCCGTCTCTTGTTGCGGCGTGTGTGGATCTGCTCGCCGGTGCACCAAGCGTTTCTCCTGTCGCTTCTTCCACGATCACCGAGGTTGATAAGGCTGTTATGCGTAGGGTGGTGGAGGCTTCGCTACGCAAATATGCTGAGTCCTGGTCCACTTGTATGATGTTCAAACCGAACATCGTCGCCTTGTTAACGGAGTGCACCACTCACCAAGTACTCCTGCCGTCCGAAGGCGTGTTGGTGTGTGCTTACGAAGTCACGATAGCGGAACACGTGAGCATGATGAGCATTTGCATTCCCTCCGTTGCTATCGAAGCTATTCTCCCAGTTTTGGCTCAGGGAAAATCTGTAAGCTCGCCGGTTCAGTCCAACAACCCCCAAAGCGAGATCCTACGTCGCGCGTTTGAGGACGTCGAGATGGAATGTCGAGCCGTTCTCGGGCGAACAGAGCTCAGTCTGAACGACGTGGCCAACTTGGAGGTGGGAGATCTTATTCGACTACCAACTAAGGTCAGCGGTCTTGCGGAGCTCTATGTGGGAGATGTCGCCACTTTTGCGGGTGTCCTTGGTAGGTCCGGAAGGAACCTGGCAGTGAAAATTTCGAAGGTCTTGAAGGATTGGAGCGACGCGAAGCCGCAATAAGATGTCGAATAACTGTTCCCCCCGACCTACTTCTCCAGTTTGAACTCGCGTATCTTGTTTCTAAGCGTTTTCCGGTCGATGCCAAGCAACTGTGCGGCTGCAGACTGGTTCCAATTTGTGTGATGCAAAACTCGTCGAATGTGAAAAAGTTCTACGTCGCGTAGTGAAGCCGTGACCGGCAAGTCGCTCAATTGCTCAGGTTCCCGTGTTTCAGGTTTGGTAATTTGCTCGGTTGGCGTAATAGTCACGGTTGCCAAAGTTTTGCTGTGTCCGGTATCTTGATACTTCGACGTATCGGATGGTGAGCTCAACATTAGGTGCTCTGGCCGAATCGTGTCTCCGTTGCACAAAATAACGGCCCGCTCTACCGCGTTTTGCAGCTCTCGGATGTTGCCTGGCCAGGGGTGCGCTCTCATTTGGGCAAGAGCCTCGTCTGAAAACTGCTTGACTGGCTTGCCCATCTCGTCGGCGTAGACTTTTAAAAAGTGCCGGGCGAACGTTTCTATGTCATCTCAAGGATCACGAATCGGCGGCAGTTTGATGGTTACGACATTCAGCCGGTAGTAGAGGTCTTCGCGAAACCTCTTTTCGCGTAGGGCCTGATCCAGGTCGCAATTCGTGGCCGCGATTACTCTCACGTCTACTGTTATAGTCTCGCTCCCCCCGACACGCTCGAACTGCTTTTCCTGCAAAACTCGAAGCAGCTTGGCCTGGACAGCCGGAGTCATCTCTCCGATCTCGTCAAGCAAAATGGTGCCCCGGTGCGCGGCTTCGAACCTGCCTATGCGGCGTGTGACGGCGTGTGTGAAGGCACCTTTTTCGTGTCCGAAAAGCTCCGATTCGAGCAAGCTCTCGGGAAGAGCGGCACAGTTTACCTTGACGAATGGTCCGTCAGCACGATCGCTCTGATAGTGAATTGTTCGGGCTAGGTATTCTTTACCGGTGCCAGTTTCGCCGAGTAACAAGACGGTTACGTTCGTGCGAGCCACCTGGGCGGCCATAACGTATGCTCGCTGAACCTCCGGGTTTGAGCCGATTATGTTGTCAAAACCGTACCTGTTCTTGAGTTCATTTCTTAGGAAGCGGTTTTCATCGATGATGCGGCGCTGTTCGAGCGCTCGTTCAGCAAGTAGAAGGAGTTCGTCGAGTTCGAAGGGCTTGGTTACATAGTCATAAGCGCCTAGCCTTAGAGCTTCGACGGCGGTTTGCGCGCTTCCATAAGCTGTAATAATTATCACAGGCAGGCTTGTTCGCTGTTCCTTGAGCCGTCGCAAAACTTCAAGCCCGCTCATCTTCGGCAGGCTCATGTCTAGTATCACAAGGTGAAAATCGCGCTCGGCAGCGGTGCGCAGCCCGGTAGGGCCGTCGGCTTCAGCAACCGCCTCATAACCGGCGTCGGAAAATGCTCGCCGAAGCATATCTCGCATTCCAGATTCGTCATCAATTATCAGGACAGGCCTTTCATTTGTCATTTGGCTCTCGCCCTCAACTCTCGACTTTCCTATCCACAATGTCCAGCAATGGCAGCTTCAAAGTGACCGTTGTTCCTATTCCCTCTTCCGAATCGACGACAACCTCTCCTTGGTGTCTTATTGCAATTGCGGCTACCATACTCATTCCCAATCCCGTGCCCTCGGCTCCCCTAGTGGTGAAAAATGGGTCGAAGACCCGCTGTTTGGTTTCCTCGTTCATTCCGACGCCGTTGTCGGTTACCCTAAGCAAGGCACGACCCGATTCCAGCGAGGTCGAGATCTCGATAAGTCCGTTTCCCGAGACTGCTTGAACAGCGTTCAACAGTATGTTCGATAGCGCCTCTCTCAACTCGGCGGGATCACCTTCTACGATGCATCCGTTTGCCAGATTGGTCTCTACCTTTACAAGTTGATTTCTTTCACTCCAGGTCGGAACCGTCGTCGAGATGACCTCCTCCACAATCGTACTTAGATCAACCGGTCCATACCTAGATCGATCGACTGGCTTGCCTATTTCCTTTAGTCGACGAACCGTCTCCGCTGCGTCCCTTGCCGCTAACTCGATGCTTTCGATGCATTGAGTCAGCTCAGCTTCTTGAGGCATCTTCCGCTTGGCAAGCTGTGCGTTTCCCAGGACAATACCAAGGGCGTTGTTTATATCATGCGCAATTCCTGCCGCCATCTCACCCAGTGCTCTAAGCCGTTCGGATTGGACTAGTCGATCCTGAGCCTCTCGAAGCCGTCTGTTGAGTTCGGCGAGCTCACGGTTACGATCGAGTATCTCAGTTTCTAGGCGGCGCCTCGCGGTTATGTCGCTGTAGATTTCGACTCTACACGCGGGAGAGCCATCGGCTGCAAAGACTGGTCCGGAGTAGCGGTGAATAACCCTTTCGGACTGAGCGTCGGTATGCAGAACCTCCTCGATCACTTCGTCTGGTCTGACGGGTCGCCGCATGATTAGGTCAGGGAGAGGCGAGCCAACCAGGTCTTCGAGTGCGACACCCAGCACCTCGGCTGCGCGGCGGTTAGCGCAGGTAACATTCAGGTTGTTATCGAGCAACAAGACCCCGCGCTCTGGGGAATCAACGTGCTCCAAGGCAGCCAATCCTAGCATTCCTCCCGAATAAACACAAGCAGTAAGCATTATAGCACGGTTCGAACTTGCGGCTTTACTCAGAAGTCTCGTCGCAAACAGAGTCCGCTTCGGCACGCGGAGCGGGCTCTAGGAATTTTTTATCTGCAAGACCGGACTCTTGCTTTTGAGCATCCGCAGGATTCTTTTCCTCATAGAACGAATGCGAAAAGCGTGAAAGAACTCGATCTTCAAGGACAGCCTCTCAATCTCGATCTAACACTCGCGTGCGGACAGTCATTCAGGTGGCGCAAACACGAGGATGGTGTGTGGCGGGGTGTAGTTCGTGATAAGCTTGTCGAGCTTAGTGTAGAAAACAACACTCTGCTGTGGAGCACGCACCCTGAGGAGGACGAAGAGCTTGTACGCGATTACTTGCGGCTTGGGGACGGTGTCAACTACATCTACTCTCAACTTGCCTGTGCCGATCCGTACATTGCAGGTTTGATTGATAGGTTCCGAGGATTGAGGCTGCTGCGGCAGGATCCTACGGAGACACTGTTTTCATTTGTTTGCTCAACCGTTAACAGCATTCCACGCATATCCGCTGCCGTTGAAGCGTTGTCGAGGTTTTATGGTGAGTTGGTATGCGTGCTCACTCATCACCCTAAATCCACCATTCGTAGGGATGGAGACAAGATGGACTTTCCTTTTCGCGAAGAAAGTGTTGCGAAAGGTGGAATTTGCTATTACGCGTCACCCACGATCTTCCGTCTTGCGCAGGCTGATTCCGTTGCTCTAGCAAAGACCGGGTGTCTGGAGTTCCGTGGCTTCAATTTGAAAAGCGTCGCTGAGCAACTCATCGAAAAGGGCGAGAACTGGCTAACTTCATTGCGCGATTTGTGTTACGAGCAAGCGAGGGACGAACTGCTTACGATCAAGGGAATCGGACGAAAGATCGCGGACTGCGTGTGCCTGTTTTCTTTGGACAAGGACGAGGCGGTTCCTGTGGATACGCATGTGCTCAGAATCGCTCTGCGGCTGTGGCTCCCGCAAATGGCGGGTAAGTCACTAACTGATACGCTCTATCGTCGTATTGCAGAGGAGTTTCGAGCGCGCTACGGCCGTCTGGCCGGCTGGGCCCAGCAGTTTCTCTATTACGAGGATTTGCTGCGCGGTCGTACAACATAACAAGCTCTGGGAACGGTGTTGGATCGCTACGCGGAAGGGTTATTCGTCGCGCTTGTAGTGTCGGCTGCTGGTCAATGTGGTTCTGAGCTGAGCGAAGAATATCTGGTGCTGAACAGTTAGCTTGATGTGACTGGGGCTTACCATTATGGCAGCTTATGGCTGGCGATTGTGCAGGTTGGTTTCTGGCCGACAGGTTTTGGGTCGTATTCTCCGCCCGAAGGACAAGTCGGCTCCTCTTTGACAAACTCCGGAACTAGATCGGCCATCGTCACGGGTTCGCCGGTTGTCTTCTTGTTCTCCATAGCGAAGTGCTCCTTGGCCGTTGATACCTGCCTAAGGTTGCTTAGACATGTCTGCGTTCGGGCGGACTCGCGCGCCTTCATCCAATTTGGCCAAGCGATGCCAAGGATGGCCACGATGATGAGTATCACGATCATTATTTCAAGCAACGTGAAACCCTTTCGCCGTCGCTGACCATCAATGCACATCGAGCAATTTCCTGGCTTGAAGTGCGGCGTACGCGCCAATGTGGACCACTTACAGCGTGTCCGTTTCACATTAGCCTTGTTCCACAAATATTCAAAGTTTTCAAAGTGAAAAACTACGCTCCCAATCCAGCACCGGATCGGATGCCCCGTTCCTTTGAGACCTTCTCCCAATAGCCCGATGCCCGGAATGCTTCCAACGGGTTCGGGGCAAGGCCCATTTCTTCGCGTACTCGCCTCAGCAGGGGTTCTACGTCAGTCAAGAACGCTTCCTGCAAACACATTTCAGCCGTCACTACGTCCTGAGCAAGCTGTGCCTCATAAAGTTTCTTCCGATCAACAAGCATCGCCTTTGCGTAGGCCGTCTGGATCTGCATGACAGTCTGGATCATTGCGTCAATCTTGGCTTTTGTGACGTGCGCTTGGTCTATCATAAAGGCGATCGGAGGATTAGTGGGCCTAGCTGGATCGATCCACTCCTCTTCCGCCTTCACTATCTCGTTGTAGATTAGGAAAAGCTCATACGGATTGATCGATCCGGCGGTGAGATCATCGTCGGCGTATTTGTGGTTGTTGAAATGAAACCCACCAAGACGTCCCTCGTCAATCAGGAATGCCACAATGTGTTCTATGTTCTGCCCGTTGAAGTGGTGTCCAAGATCTACCAGGACGTGAGCGTTGGGACCAAGCTTTGTCGCGAAGCAGTAGCTCATGCCCCAATCGGCGAAGTCAGTATGGTAAAATGCGGGCTCAAAGGGCTTGTATTCGATCAGCATTCGCATTTCGGCCGGCATTGCTTTGTAGACGGTTGCGAGGCATTCCTCGGCGTAGTGTTTGCGGCGGCGGAAATCGCCCTGGCCGGGATAATCGGTTCCGTCGGCGAACCATAGTGACAGCACGTTAGAACCTAGTTTTTTCGCGATCTCGATAGAGTCGATCATGTGATCAACCGCGCGCTTCCGAACAGCGGGATTCTCGTTGGTTATGCTGCCAAAGGCATAATCGCGGTCCTGGAAAACGTTGGGGTTGACTGCGCCGATTGAGATGCCAAGCGACCCGGCATACTCGGCAAGCGTTTCGCAGTCGGCCAGCCCGTTAGGGAAATCCCACAGCACGTGCACTGCAACTGTCGGTGCGATGCCTGTGAACTTGTGGACCTGTGCGGCGTCGGCGATCTTCTCCTGTATGGTCACGGCCGAGCCAGCCTGCTTGTAGGGTCCAAATCGTGTTCCGGAATCTGCGTAGCCCCAGCTAGGTGTTTCGATCCGCTGAGTTTTCAGTCGTTGCTTGACTTTTTCGACTTCCACTCCGCGTCGGCTAATCTTGTCGACCAGAACGTCGTATGCGGTTTTATCTATGTCGCTCATATTTCTCTCCTCCAATGATCAACAAGTTTCGGGTCACAAATCTCTGCCAGCCTCTGCCCGCCTGCGTTCCATTTCCGCGTCGCGCGCGGCTATTGCTTCGCGCTTGTCGTAAAGCTTTTTGCCTCGTGCCAGGGCAATCTCAAGCTTTGCATAACCTCTCTCGAAAAACAGCTTTAACGGTACGAGAGTGTAACCCTTTTGCTGCAATTGCCTTTCAATCTTGCGAATCTCGGATCGGTGCAACAGGAGTTTCCGCGGCCTGACGGGATCCACATTGAATCGGTTGCCCTGCTCGTATGGCGGTATGTGCATTCCATGAATGAAGATTTCTCCACCCTCGGCTTTGCAGAAAGCTTCCTGCAGACTGGCTTTTCCCTGGCGGAGCGACTTTACCTCAGTTCCAACCAGAACGATCCCGGCAACGAACGTTTCGCCTATGTGGTAGTCGTGCCGCGCCTTGCGGTTGATTATTGTAACTTCGTGATGCTTCTTGTCGCCAGCCATTGCCGGTCAATTATAGCACGGTACTCCGAAGCTGAGTGATTCAGGTATATCGGATCGGGCAAGTTAGAGTTGAAAGTTTTCGCTGTTCGATTTTGATGCGCCGTTTATGATAGGGGCGAAAGCTCCAGGGTGCGAATCGATTATTTGAACACCGGCCTTTCGGCCGAGAACTATCCGCTTTGGATCGGTAGGAACTATGACGCAGCCGCTGTGAGCCCGGGTAGATCTTCATAATGCGGAAATATTACCCTTGGCACAACTAGCCGCTAAGTCGTAGAATAAACAGCGTCGATAATTCCACGGAGAACTCGCGTTGGGCGCAGCTGGTTTTGCACATCTGCACACGCATTCGGAGTACAGCATACTCGACGGCGCGTGCCGCATCGACCAGATGGTTGCCAAGGCTGTCGAGTTCGATATGCCCGCGATCGGGCTAACCGATCACGGCGCTATGTATGGCAACATCAGCTTCTACTCCGCCTGCAAAAAAGCAGGCATCAAGCCCGTGCTCGGATGCGAGGTTTACGTCGCCACCCGAACCCGTAAGGACCGGGATCAAAAGCTCGACAAGGACCAGTATCACCTCGTCCTACTGGCCAAGTCTGCTAAGGGTTATCGTAACCTCATCAAACTGGTGAGCGCTGCGTTCTCCGAGGGGTTCTACTACAAACCGCGTGTGGACAAGGATCTGCTCAACCAACACTCCGAGGATCTTATCGCACTCACGGCTTGCCTTTCAGGAGAGGTTCCGACGCACCTGCTCAAGAACGATCTTCACCAGGCTGAGCGGTCTCTGGGCGAGTATATCGATATCTTCGGTCGCGAAAATGTGTACGTCGAGCTGATGGACAATGCCCTACCGGAGCAGAGGTCCGCAAACGAGGCTCTGATCCAGCTTGCTCGGAAGATCGGCCTTAAGATTGTCGCATCGAACGATGTTCATTACCTGACTCGCAACGACTCCGAGTCACATGATGTTCTGCTTTGCATCCAGACCAGCTCAGTCTTATCCGATCCGAACCGCATGCGCTTTGGTTCTCGCGAGTTCTACTTCAAGAGTCCCAATGAGATGGCGGCGCTTTTCGGCCACGTTCCCGAGGCGCTTGCCAACACGATTGAGATTGCTGAGCGCTGCAACTGCGAGTTTGACTTCAACAACCTGCGTCTACCAAACCCAGGCGTGCCAGAGGGGGTTGAACCGATCGACTTTATGGTGGCTGAGGCGCGCAAGGGGCTTGAGGCCAAGCTCGGCGGCAGCGTTCCGGAGGAGTACGAAAAGCAGTTCCAGTATGAGTGCGATGTTATTCGCAAGTGCGGTTTCGGGACCTATATGCTGATTGCGCGCGATTTTACCGACTTCGCTCGCAAGGCGGGGATATATGTAGGCATTCGCGGATCTGCCGCTGGTAGCCTCGTTTGCTACGGGCTTGGGATAACTGATGTTGACCCGCTCGAATACGGACTCACCTTCGAGAGATTTCTTAATCCTGAACGCGTGGAGGTGCCTGATGTTGACCTCGATATTCAGGACGATCGCCGTGACGAGCTGATTCAGTATGTGGTCGAAAAATACGGTCGCGAGAGAGTGGGTCAGATAGCTACGTTTGGAAGTCTCAAGGCGCGGGCTGCTGTTCGCGACTGTGGGCGCGTGCTCGGAATGGACCAGGCAGAGGTCGACCGGATAGCCAAGATGATTCCTGCCTTGCCGGTGGGGATTACAATCGACCGTGCTTTGGAAGAGAACCCGGACCTCGTTGCTGCCCGTAATTCGGACCGCCAGGTGCGCACCCTTTTGGATACGGCCCGGAATCTGGAGGGTCTCGTCCGAAGCGTCGGAGTGCACGCAGCGGGAGTTTTGATATCCGACGATCCACTTACCGATCACGTTCCTGTACAACACGGCGGCAAAGGGGAAGTCGTCGCACAGCTCGACAAGGACGACATCAAGAAAATCGGTCTTCTCAAGATGGACTTCCTCGGCTTGGCAAACCTCACTATTCTTGCCGAGGCGGTCCAAAATGTAAGGCGGCATCGCAATATCGATATTGACATACTTTCGATTCCCCTTGACGATGCTAAAACTTTTGAGATGCTAGGTCGCGGGGACACCAACGGCGTCTTTCAGCTTGAGGGCGCCGGAATGCGACGCAACGTTATAGAACTCAAGCCGAACTCGGTCAGAGAACTTGCGGCTATCGTGGCCCTGTAC
>JAOAGX010000043.1 GCA_026415535.1 Armatimonadota bacterium
AGACAGACATTGGCCGTGAATGCCCGACCGTTCGGCAAGACCAAGTGCCGGACAAGGAGACCTCTGACGGCAATCGTAGTTAACCGGCCGTCTCCAATATCGAGGCGCCGAATGTCCAAGTCGCCGACCTGTCTGTGCATCTCTCTAACCGCCTCGCGGCACCTGTCCCAGTAGTCAGGAACCCCGGAGTAGCGTTGGCCTGGCTCGTTGTCGCCGTACTTAACATCCGGCATATAGATGTCCACGACGCCGTCGATCAATCTAAGGACCTCAACCGACTCGTAACCGCCGCAATTATACACTACTGGAACCCGCAATCCTGCCTCACGAGCCGCTTCAACTGATTCAACTATGCGCGCGATCTGGTGAGTAGGCGTGACAAAGTTGATGTTGTGACAGCCCTGGTTCTGAAGCTCGATCATCATCTCCGTCAGCCGCTCTACGGTGACGACCCGGCCCCGACGAAGGTGACTGATGTCGTAGTTCTGGCAGAAAACGCACTTGAGGTTGCAGCCGGTCATGAATATCGTACCCGAACCAAGCCGGCCTACAAGCACGGACTCCTCCCCAAAATGTGATCCGTAGCTCGAAACCACCGCGTTGGCTCCAACTCCGCATGCACCCAACTCCCCCTCGAACCGGTTGACCCGACAATTGCGCGGACAGAGCACGCAGGATCGCATGATCTCGTCGAGCTTGGCAACGCGGTAGCTAGAGCTGGACAAGATCGACCTCCTCTATTCCCCACGAGCGCATCTCGGCCAGAGCCGCGTGATCGGTTAAATCCAGGTGAATCGGTGTAACAGAAATACAGTTATCAGCTATTGCTTTCACGTCGGTGCCTTCCTCGAGCTGATCGACCGGCAAATCGCCACCTAGCCAGTAGTATGCTCTCCCGAAGGGATCTGCGCGCTTTTCGATGGTCCCAGGGTACTTGCGCTTGCCCTGCCTGGTGATCCGAACGCCGTTGATCTCGGAAGCCGGTAGCGCAGGAACGTTAACGTTCAGCAGAGTGTTCGGCGGAAGGCGATGATCACGCATAATCAAGGCCAAACGTGTGGCAAACCCTGCGGCAACCGTGTAGTCCACGTCCGCATCGTAGGTTGCAACCGATATGGAAAATGATTGGACGTTCATGATCGCCCCTTCCATCGCAGCGGAAACTGTGCCAGAGTAAGTTAGATCCCATCCAAGGTTGGGACCACTGTTGATTCCGGCAACAATTAGGTCGATCTCTTCTTCCAACAATCCTAGCAACGCAAGGCTCACACAATCCGAAGGCGTGCCGTTGCTGGAGTAGCCAGTGCTTCCATCCGGTAGTCGGACCGGATCGGCGCGCAGCGGTTTGTGAAGCGTAATCGAATGGCCACATGCACTCCGTGGCCTATCAGGAGCCACTACGTGGACTCGTCCGATCCTGTCAAGCGCTGACTTGAGCGCCATCAGCCCCTCGGCGTGGATCCCGTCANCGTTCGTGATAAGTATGTTCATCTAAAACAGCCTGTAAATCACTTAAAGCACAGAGTTTATATCATTTCGAAATCCACGAGCGCCAGTCGTCTCCGATGTCTCCTCGACGCCTGTAACGCTCCATTGATCTTGCGCACGGACACGTGCGTTGATCAGGAACCGTCCGCAGCGCGTCCAGAATAATCTCGGGAAGTATTTCGATTGCCGCGTCTGCCTTTGACTTTTCCTCCTGAGTAAGCATCCCTTCAAAAAGTTCACCAGATTGGTATGGTCTATCCACCACACCTTCCGCATAGTTGGTGACGTAACAGATCGGGCAATAGCAAATTTCCAACTCCCTTGCCAGAAACGCCTCCGGTGCGAGAGTCATTCCCACAAGGGTGGCACCAAAGGTTGCGAACTTGCGTATCTCGGCCGCCGTCTCCAATCGAGGACCTTGCGTACAAACGTAGACGTCTCCAGTCCGGCATTGGCCTTGCCTTGTTTCGATCGCGCGTCGAAGACGTTCAGCGAGGTCAGGGCAAAACACCGGGTTTTGTCTGATGAAACCGATCCCTCTCCCCTCGAAAAAAGTTGACGGCCTGCCGCGAGTTTCATCGACGATGTCCACCGGCACGAGTATCTCGCCAATTGCTAGACCAGGATCGATCGCACCCGGCCCCGACCACGAGACAATTCTCTCCACCCCAAGTTCCTTTAGCGCCCAGATGTTCGCGCGGTAGTTGACAAACGGGGCCGAGACCTCGTAACCGCTTTCACCGTGCCTGGAGATCACCATTACCTCTAAATCGCCCACCAGTGCCAAGCGGATAGTCGCGGACAGACCAAAAGGCGTCCTGATAGGTTCAAGAACTGCAGCACCTCCAAGCCTATGCACCCACCGATATCCTTGACTTCCGGCTATGATCGCGTGTCTGGCAACCATCACTAGGTTTGTGTCAATGTTTATCGCCTACAACTTGTATAATCCTATATAGCGTAGTCCGTCGAGCAGGATTGTATCCGGCCCCGCGAATGATTTCTATCAGAGACACCTCATCTGCCCGGTAAGCGACTCCGGCGGCAGCAACCACGTTCTCCTCAATCATCGTACCGCCAATGTCGTTAGCCCCGCACCGCAGGGCAAGCTGAGCTATTTCCTTTCCCTGAGTCACCCACGACGCCTGCACGTTTTCAAAATTGTCCAGGAACAACCGCGAGATCGAAAGCGTGCGCAGATAGTCGTGACCTCCAACTGGATTGCCGCCTAGCTCGGTGTTGCCCGGCTGATATGTCCACGGTATGAACGCGGTAAATACTCCAATCTCATCCTGCAGGTTACGAATTGCAGATAGGTGCGCCACGCGCTCACTAAGCGTTTCGCCCATTCCAAAAACCATCGTGGCCGTCGCGCGCATTCCGAGTTCGGCGGTTGCCCGCATGACCTCAAGCCACTCAGAGACTGAGCATTTCTTCGGGCTAACCCGCCGCCGAAATGAATTCACAAGTATCTCAGCACCACCGCCCGGTAGCGAATCCAACCCGGCTTCTTTGAGTCCTCTCAAAGTCTCTAGAATACTCATGCCAGAGATTCGCGAAATATGCACGATCTCTGGTGCGGAAAGGGAATGAATTTGAACGTCGAACCTTTGCTTTATTGAGCGAAACAAACTCTGAAAGTAGTCGATCTTGAGATCTGGGTGCAAACCGCCTTGCATAAGTATCTGCGTTGCCCCTAGTCTGACAGCCTCCTCGATCTTATCAATTATTTGCTCGGTCGTAAGGACATACCCATCCGGATGACCGGGCGGACGGTAGAAAGCACAGAACGCGCAACCGGACACGCAAATGTTGGTGTAGTTGATGTTCCGATCGATAATGTAGGTGCGAATACGTTCGGGATGCTTGCGAGCGCACACTTGGTCTGCCGCCCATGCTAGCTCCGGTAAAGACACTTCATCAAAGAGGCGAAGCGCTTCCGGTTCGGTGATCCGTTTGCCGTCGACAGCTGCCGTCAGAATATCCGCAACTTTCATCCGACGGCCTCCACCGAGGTCACGCATGTGTTGAGCAAGGAGTGTTCGAGACACTTACTGCGGAAAACCGCCAGCCCTTCCGCTTCGCGCTCACCTAGGCGGTATGTGATTGTCGTTGACAGATATTCGTAACAAGTCTCAAAAGACAGACCGAGTCTGGTCGATTCCTCCTTGGCAATCTTCTCCAGTTGTGACAGGCCCTTTTCGCAACTCTCGTGTAGTACCGCCACGATTTCGTCAGTCATTTCACGTCCAACCCAGAGCGCAAACACCGCCGGTAGACCAGTGAGTTTTTTCCACTCTTCCGCCAAGTCAAGTATGTAAAGCCCCTCTCTCGGACAAGTCATAGCCGGATCGCCTATCACAAGAGCAGCATCGCACTGATCAAGCATCGCCGACACCGGGTGTGGTGTCATTCTAAGGAACCTTGGATGCAACCCGTAAGACTCCGCCAGAATGATCCTAAGCATATTAGCCCCCGAGAGACTACCATAGTCAAGAGCAATAGTGTTTATGTTTTGAACCATAACCCTAGACAACATTAGAACGCTCTTGACCGGTCCATCGGCGGCGATACATATCCCCGGGCATACCTCCAGTTCAGGGTGTGTAAAGGTCGCAAAACTAGAGACGGGCGCAGCAGCAATCTCACCTGATACAAGCATCTTGGCAAGTTCGGCAGGAGGCGCGTAAACAAGTTCCCAACCGGAGGGTATCTCGCCTTGCTCCAACGAGTATATCAGCGGCTTAACGTTTAAGTAGGGCAGGCAGCCCAACTTCATCTCGAACAACCTCGTTGTATAGGGTGTCACGTTCAATAGGTACGGTTCCGGTCTCTTCGATCAGCGCCTTGATCTGCGGAACTGCGAGACCTTCGGGCGTAGCGGCACCGGCTCTATGGGTAATTTTCTCCTCAACAACCGTACCGTCGAAGTCGTCCGCGCCAAAGCTTAGTGCTACTTGGGCCAGCTTGATGCCTAACATTATCCAGAAAACTTTAACATGAGGCACGTTGTCCAGCATAAGCCTTGATATTGAATAGACCTTAAGGTCATCTATTGCACTCTGCAGTCTCAGCTTGTTATCTACTCGCGTGTTGGACGGGTGGAATTTGAGCGGTATGAACGACATGAATCCGCCGGTTGAATCCTGAAGTTCCCGCAGTGCCAATATGTGTTCGACTCGTTCGCGGTCCGTTTCAATATGACCATAAAGCATAGTGGCATTGCTCTTGATGCCGAGCATGTGCGCCTCTCGCATAACGTCGAGCCATTTTTCAGCCGAAAGCTTCTCGGGACACAATTGTCGACGCACTCGCGGCGCGAACACCTCTGCTCCGCCGCCAGGAATCGAACCAAGTCCGGCATCGCGCAGCCTTGCCAGTGTTTGTCGAATGCTTATCCCTGCAGTGTCGGCAATATGAGCGATCTCTACAGCGGTAAACGCTTGGAGGTGTACCTCGGGGAAACTCGATTTTAGCGATTCCAACATCGACGTATAGTACTCAAACGGCATTTTTGGATGACATCCTCCGACAATGTGGAGTTCGGTAAACCTCATCGCGTCGTAGAGCTCCGCGGCACGATCAACTATTTCGTCTACAGGCATCACATAGGCATCACGATCATCCTCACTGCGCGAAAACGCACAGAACGCACACCGGTTGCAACATATATCCGTATAGTTGATATGGCGATTGACCACATAGTAAGTTCGGTCGCCGTTCAGTCTGCGGCGTATCTCGTTGGCAACGGCTCCGATCGCGGGCAGATCGTCGGATTGAAAAAGTCGAATGCCGTCCTCCGCGCTCAGCCTCTCACCATCGAGAGCGCGGAACAGAATGTCCCGGACCTCGCTTCTACCGACTATTTCTTCGATCATATCAGCACATCCGTCGCCACAAATACCAGCATTGCCATGCTTACTAATCCGTTAGCGGTGAAGAAGGCTGAGTTAACGCGGCTGATGTCGTCAGCCGACACAATACTTTGCTCGTAGAAAAGACACAGTGCAGCAAGCGCCACACCAACATAATACAGCGTCCCCATCGCGCACATGATTCCGAACCATACGAGAAGAGTGACTGCAGCCACATGAAATAGCCTTGATACGACCAACGACCATCCGGCCCCGATTCTCGCCGGCAAAGAGAACAGGCCAATCTTGCGATCAAAGTCGATGTCCTGCAGTGAATAGATGATGTCGAACCCTGCCGTCCAAAGCGCCACAGCTGCACTTAATACTATAGGCGGAAGATCAATTTCTCCCCTAACCGCTATCCAAGCACCAATTGGTGCAATCCCCAGACACAAACCTAGCCACACGTGAGAGAGGCTCGTAAAGCGCTTCGAATACGAATAACCAACTACTGCGAGCAAAGCAACCGGTGAAAGCGCAAACGCAAGTGGATTGAGCATATAGGCCGACAAGATCAAAATCGCCGATCCGGCCAATACAATCACCCAGGCAGTGGCATGTGATACCAGTCCCCTTGGAATGGCTCGATCCGCCGTCCTCGGGTTGAGCGCATCAAGCTGGGAATCGGCTATTCGGTTGAACGCCATTGCGGCACTTCTTGCACCAACCATCGCTACAAGAATCCAACCAAGCGTTCGCCAATCGGGAAGCCCGGCTGCCGCTACCAAAGCCGATGAAAGCGCGAATGGTAGCGCGAACACCGTGTGTTCGAACTTGATCATTTCAAGCACAATTACTGCCCTCCGAATCACGCCCACGCTCAATCGCCCCACCCTTTTACAAGCCGAATCCCCTCACCCAGTGTGCAAAGGACCCTGTCTATTACGAAGTCCAACAAGTCACCGATAGATTTCGCCCCAGCATAGAACGCCGGAGCAGCAGGAAGAACGACTGCTCCAGCTTCAGCCAGCGTTGTCAGGTTGCGCAGATGAATCAAGCTCAAAGGTGTCTCTCTAACGACCAGTATGAGCTTGCGTTTCTCCTTCAAGCAGACGTCGGCGGCACGAGTTACCAGATCGTTCGAGATACCCGAGGCAATTCGACCGACAACTCCCATTGAACAAGGCACTATGACCATACCCTCATAGAAATGCGAACCACTGGCTGGTGGCGCATGCAAATCTGTTGAAGAAAATAACGAAAACTTTGACCGGTCGCCGCTTGGTGCCATCTCTACAAGTCGTTCGACGCCTAGTTCGTCCCGCATTATGTCCAGCGCGTTGTCGGAGGCGACGAGGTATATACGGTCGTAAACTTGTGGAAGGATCTCGAGCAACCGACGCGCGTAGAGCATTCCGCTCGCTCCTGTGATGGCCACCATTATCCTGCGGTGATCAACCAATTCCTAGCTCCTGCCAAATCGCGTCGATCTTGCGTTTCACTTTTGGGTCCATAACAATCTCATCCGGCCAAGTGCGGTAATGACCTTCACCGGCAAGCTTACGTGTCGCGTCGACCCCCATTTTCGAACCGAATAGAGGCTGGGGCGCAGCATGATCGAGCGCGTCGACCGGTCCTTCCGTAAACACGATGTCCCGCTTTGGGTCAATATTGCTCCCAAGCCTCCACAGAACTTCACTGGTATCCTGAACATTCACATCCTCATCAAAAACCACTATTACTTTCGTAAACATCATTTGCCCAAGACCCCAAAGTGCGTTCATTACTTTGCGCGCTTGCATGGGGTAGCGCTTGCGAATGGATACAAACGCCAGGTTGTGAAAGATCCCCTCGACAGGAAGGTTTATGTCGACAATCTCAGGTATCTGCGACCGGATCAAGGGCAGAAATATGCGCTCGGTGGCCTTGCCAAGGTAACAGTCCTCCATCGGAGGTCTACCAACGATGGTTGCTGGGTAGATTGGATTTCTCCGATGAGTGATGCAGGTTATGTGAAACACAGGATATTCCTCGGTAGGTGAATAGTACCCAGTGTGATCGCCGAATGGTCCCTCGATACGCCGCTCGTAAGGCTCGACATATCCCTCCAGCACAATCTCCGCATCAGCAGGAACTTCCTGATGAATCGTAATGCAACGAACCATTTCCACTGGCGCTTTGCGCAGGAATCCCGCAAATATCATCTCATCAAGATCCTCTGGCAGGGGTGCAGTAGCTGCATAGGTTATTGCGGGATCTCCGCCTAATGCAACAGCAACCTCCATCCTCCTGCCTTGCTTCTCGTACTCCGAATAGTGTCTAGCCCCGACTTTGTGCACGTGCCAATGCATACCAGTAGTATGTTCGTCGTAGACGTGCATCCGATACATGCCCACGTTACGCTTGCTGGTGTCAGGATCCTTAGTGAACACCATCGGCAACGTAATGAAGCGGCCGCCGTCATCAGGCCAACATTTCAAAATCGGTAGGAAGTCCAGACTTGCATCGTCGCCAGTCCTTATCACCTCCTGGCAAGGTGCATTCCCCACCGTTTTCGGAAATATCGACGCCAGCTTCGCAAGCTTGGGGAGCAATCTGAGTTTGTCCAAAAAATTACCTGGAGGCTCTACATTAAGCAGCGATTCGATCTCTGCTCCGATATCGTCAAGTCGCTCAACTCCAAGTGCCATCGCCATTCGGCGCATTGTACCGAATTGATTGATGAGCACTGGTAGCCTCGACCCCTCCACATCCTCGAACAAAAGAGCCGGGCCGCCGGACTTGACCGTGCGATCTGCAATCTCGGTTATCTCAAGTTCGGGACTTATGTGCTGACGTACGCGCACAAGTTCTCCTTCGCGCTCAAGCCGGGAAACGAAATCGCGAAGGTCCGCATAGGCCATTTTCTTACTCCGTTAAACCGGCCATAGCGGGATCACAAGGCAGATACGTCACGCTGCGTTTGTCATAGCAGCGTGTAGCAACTCCTGCACCTTGACAGGTTGGCCGGTTTTACTGCTCTCTATCGCAGCAAAAACAAGCGCGACGGATTGGAGGTTATCCTCGACGTTAGTCTCCATTGGCTCGCCGCCATCAAGCCAGTGTACAAATTTTTCGATGAGCCAAGTATTCGACCACTTAGGCTGTTGAATCAGAGGAAGCGGCTCGCCTTCGCCGTGAAGCTTGTAGCTGCCATTGGGGTTATAAACAAACTTCTCTAACCTGCGATGATCCAGGATCAGGGTTGCCTTCTCGCACTCGGCGCGAATGTATTCATTGGACCAACCGTTAAGACCAACCGCATTCGTTTTCGCACCTTCGTAAGCAGCTCTAACCCCGTTTGAGCAACGCATTATAACCAAGCCTTGGCTGTCTCCTTTGAACTCGCCCCAAGGCGGATTCCACGTCTGAGCGTAGATTGTATCGCATTTTGCTCCCGCCATATCAGCCAAGATATCGAGATGATGTACCGCTCCCTCAACCATTAGCGTGTCGGGAATATCGTGGCGGAATGCTCCCCACGCACCATACCTGCGGCAATCACAAGTAAAGCGGAGCACTAAATAATCTATGGCGCCGTATCGACCCGACCTAAGTTCCTCTCTCAATGTAGTTTTGTCCTGGTCAAACCGATGACTCATTGTAACGCCCATCTTCTTGCCGGCGCGTTTGACTTTGGCTGCAATCCTGCACGAAGCCTCCAGCGTGTCCGCAATGGGCTTTTCCGACAGGATGTGCAGATCATGCGCCAAGGCAAGATCGACAATTTGTTCGTGCACCGCGGGAGGCACCACTATAGAACAAAAATCCGCGGGGTTTTCGTCCATTGCCTTGTGAACGTCCGTGTAGAGTTGATCGTCTCGAAGCCCGAGACCGTTCTTGGCATTTGCTAAAGCATCAGGATTGATATCAACAGCCGCAACCACCTCAATCAACCCGTCTTTTATGTTTGGCGGCAGGAATGTCGAACACCAACAACTACCAAATCCACCAGTGCCAACTTGAATCATTTTGTACGGCATACGGTCACCTCACGAAAAACTCGTTAGCCACTAAGTACCAACGATCCTTCTCGAAAGGCCCGAGGTTTGTCCTGTTGGAAGTTCATTGGTCAGAGAAAGTTACCTACTCTGGATGGTTCCGTTGTTTGAAGCTCTTACTATCTTGATCGGAGCTTTTGTTTTCAGGGACTATGAAACTAGCATTACAGCTTGAGGCTGCAGGCATCTAGGGTATCGACCTGTCCATACTTTGTAAGGAGAAAAGTTCAGTTACCACTCGACCTTTACTTTCTCCCTGATCATTCGGACGGCTTCGAATATTAGGTTGCCATCTTTGTCGCCGGAGACGGTGAGTGACATTCTCACATATCCCTCTCCGTATTGCCCATACCCGCTGCCTGGAACAACCAGGACGCCAGCCTCTGTCAGAAGTACCTTGGCAAAATCGGCAGAGGTGTAACCCTTTGGAACCGGGGCCCAAACATATAGCGTCGCCTTCGGTTTGGGTATCTTCCAACCAATCTCGGCCAGGCCATCGACTAGGATATCGCGGCGCCTTTTGTACAGATCGAGCGTTGACTGATTGGAAACATTATCGAGCGCGTAAGCTGCTGCGAGATCGATCGCTGGAAACTGCCTAGAATCAATATTTGATTTGAGCTTGTTGAGATGCGCAATCAGATCGGCGCTTCCGACTGCAAACCCGATCCGCCACCCAGTCATATTGAACGTCTTCGAAAGCGAGTGCATCTCAATCACTACATTCTTCGCGCCATCTACTTGCAGCATGCTAGGCGCAACGTAGCCGTCGTACGTAACCTCCGAATACGCCAGATCGCTCACGATTGCAATGTCGTAATCACGGGCAAATCGCACAGCGTCCTGAAAAAACTCGAGCGATGCAACCGCACCAGTTGGATTGTTCGGATAGTTTAAAAACATTAGTTTGGCCCGCTTGGCGATATCGCTAGGTATATCAGAGAGCTTTGGCAGGAACCCATTCTCGGCAAGGAGCGGCATCACATATATGTCACCGCCAGCCATAAGCGTGTTGACTTTATAGACAGTGTAACCCGGATCTGGAACCAAGCCAACGTCTCCCGGATCAATCATTGCCCAACAGACGTGCGCTAGACCGTCTTTAGACCCTAGCAACAGAAGAGCCTCCGATTTCGGATCGATCTCGACGCCGAATCGTCTACGATACCACCGCGACACGGACTCGAGAAAAGGCGGCCATCCTGCTTCGCTCTCATCATAGCGGTGCGTAATCGGATCCTTGGCAGCCTCGCACAACTGATCGACGATCGGCCAAGGCGTCGGCTGATCTGGGTCACCGATTCCGAGGTCAATCAGGCTCTTTCCTTCGGCAATAGCTTGTGCCTTCAGCCTAGCTATCTCACCGAAAAGATATGGCGGAATCAGATCCAGCCTCTTAGCTCTATGCATTGGCTCCTCCACTAAAAGCGTCTGATAGTCCAAAAGTCTATTGGTGGAAAGACTACTCAGTTCAAACCGTCAAACCGTACGATTGTCAATCTTGCCCTCGAATACTTCCTCCGCCGGGCCGGTCATGAACAATCGGTTGTTGCCAGCCCATTCTATTAGTAGGTCGCCGCCAGCCAGGTGCACAGTCGCCCTGCGAGAAGCCTTATCGTTAAGCGAAGCCGCGACGACAGACGCACAAGATCCGGTTCCACAAGCAAGTGTCTCGCCTACGCCTCGCTCCCATGTGCGCACTTTGATCTCATCCCTGCCGAGAATTTCGACGAATTCCACGTTAGTCCGTGCGGGGAAGCTGGGATGTTTCTCAATCTGGGGCCCGATCTTCTCAACCGGGTAACGGTCTACATCGTCAACAAAAGTAACGCAATGCGGATTGCCCATCGAAACACACGTGATCTCGATCTTCTTGCCCCCAACCTTAAGCGGCTCGGAAATCACGCGGCTATTAGGATCACCACGCATTGGAATCTCCGACCGTGTAAGCCTTGGTTCACCCATATCGACGCGTACAGTCAGAACCTTTCCTCCTGCAGTATTCAGTTTCAAAGTCTTGATGCCCCCCAGGGTTTCTACAGTCATTACGACGTCGGTGTGCATCTTCCGATCGAACACGTACTTGGCAAAGCATCGGATACCGTTGCCACCTGTCTCTTATACACATCTCCGAGCCCACGAGACC
>JAOAGX010000044.1 GCA_026415535.1 Armatimonadota bacterium
GGATAAGCCATGGCAAGCGTAATGGACACGATATACGCGAGAGCGAGGGCTGGAAAAAAGCGCATTACACTTCCTGAAGCTGATGATGTGCGCACCGTCGTTGCCGCACAGAGGATCGTCGAGCAAGGTTTGGCCGAAGTTATTCTCGTTAACTCGCGTGAAAGAATCGCAGCGGCGGCTGCGGAATCCAGTGCGGACATCTCGCGTTGTCGAATCGAGGACCCGGCAGTTTCTCCGAAGCGGGAGGAATACGCACGGCAATTTTTTGAGCTTCGAAAGCACAAAGGGATCACCCTTGATCAGGCGCGCGAGATGATTTTGGACCCGCTGTACTTTGGATGCATGATGGTCTATTCGGGAGAGGCGGATGGCCAGGTGTCCGGAGCTACCCATTCAACCGCAGACACCGTTCGGCCCGCGCTCCAAATACTAAAGACCGCGCCTGACTGTAAACTTGTATCCAGCTTCTTTGTGATGATCGTTCCTGACTGTCCATACGGCGAGAACGGCGTTTTTGTCTATGCCGATTGCGGACTTGTCATCAATCCCGATCCAGATCAGCTTGCTGAGATCGCGATTCAGAGCGCAAAGAGCATGCAAAACTTACTCGGTCTGGAACCGAGAGTGGCGATGCTTTCGTTCTCGACCAAGGGCAGCGGTAAGGATCCAATCGCCGACAAGGTTATCGAGGCCACGAAGATTGCTCAGCAGCGTAGGCCGGATCTACTGATTGATGGAGAGATGCAGGCAGATGCGGCGTTGGTAGATTGGGTTGCCAAGCGCAAGGCACCTTCAAGTCCCGTGGCTGGTAGAGCTAATGTTTTGATTTTCCCGGACCTCAACGCGGGAAATATTTGTTACAAATTGACGCAGAGGCTGGCCAAGGCAAGCGCCTACGGGCCGATTTTGCAAGGATTACGCAAGCCGGTTAACGATCTTTCACGCGGCTGTGATGCAGATGACATTGTCAACGTTACCGCAATCACAGCAGCGCAAGCCTCTTACTAGTTGCTAATTATGAAGATACTGGTTTTGAACAGCGGAAGCTCGTCGCTTAAGTACCAACTAATCGATGCTGATACCGAGGACGTACTTGCCAGAGGGATCGCGGAACGAATAGCCGTTAAGGGAGGCGGAGGCAAGGTAACACATGAAGCATCCCCCGTTGGACGGTTTGAAGTTACGGGCGACATGGCCGACCATGACGAAGCCATTCGCCGCGTTTTCGACCTCCTTACTGATCCCGAAAAAGGCGCGGTTTCCAGTGTTAGGGAGATATCAGCAGTGGGGCATCGAGTCGTACACGGCGGAGAAAAGTTCGTCGAGTCCACAATTGTGAACGAAGAAATATTGTCCGAAATCGAAAAGATGAGCACATTGGCTCCTCTGCACAATCCGCCCAACCTGGAAGGAATTAGGGCATGTATTAGACTAATGCCTGGGGTGCCGCAGGTTGCGGTTTTCGATACGGCTTTTCATGCTACTATGCCCGACTATGCGTACACCTATGCGCTGCCGTACAACTACTACAGCGACTATCGTGTTAGGCGTTACGGTTTTCACGGAACATCGCATAGGTACGTGGCTGGGGAGGCTCAGCAGCTGCTTAAGGAGCGGGGGTTAGACCTGGCGTCGACCAAAATTATTACGTGCCACTTGGGCAACGGCTGCTCGATAACCGCTATAGTCGGAGGCAAGGTGGTCGATACTAGCATGGGCATGACTCCTGCCGAGGGTTTGATGATGGGAACCAGAGGCGGCGATATTGACCCTGGAATACTGGTCTATCTGGCTCGGGAGCACAATGCCACGCCGGACGAGATCGACGAGCTGATCAACAAGCGCAGTGGTCTGTTGGGAGTGTCGGGTGTTTCAAGCGATATGCGCGATGTGCAAAAGGCGGCCGCAGAGGGATCCTCGCGCGCTCAGCTTGCGCTAGCGATGTTTTGCTATAGAATAAAGAAGTACATCGGCGCTTATGCTGCGGCAATGGGCGGGCTTGATGCAATCGTCTTCACTGGTGGGATCGGCGAGAACTCGAGTGAGATCAGGGCGTCCGTGTGTGACGGCCTGGAGTTTCTTGGTGTGAAACTCGATCCTGACAAGAACAACTATCCATTCGAAGGCGATGCAAGTTCTGCGGTTACCGCAGATATAACAACCGACGCTAGCCTTGTTAAAGTGTTTGTCATTCGAACCAACGAGGAGCGTATGATCGCTCGGGAGACGGCGGAGGTAGTAAGGAAGTCAGGGGTCGAAGCCAGACGCTGAGTTGAATAATAGTTCGGGACGTTGGCAAGTATCCATGCCTTTCGAGTGCTATGTGGACCGGCGCTTTGGCCGACGATGTGGCGTGTTGTTAGAATTGTGGATTATACGGCATTCCAAAGAGTGTTTGGTCTGCTGATAGGCGGCCGGAACTATGAAACTTGATCTGACCGAGATCGTTGCTCATCTCGGCAAACGCATACGCTATGATATAGATGAGCCGGCGATAGAAGATCTCGGGGGCGATGTTGCCGGTGTCTCGTCTATGACTGGCCAGGTTACTTTTACCAATACCGGCCGACACCTCGTCACGAGGGGCTCATTTCAAGCAGTAGTCGAGCTGGAGTGTTCGAGGTGTCTTCGCAAGCATCGAGTCGAGCTTGACCTGCCGATAGAGGAGGAACTCCCGATAGCCGGTCGCATAGTGGAGCCAGGTGGCGAGGAGATTGTAGAGGAACTGCCTGAGGAAGAGAAGGAGCCTCTTTTTGTTGACGGTATTTTTGACCTTACTGAGTTTTTGAGACAGACGATATTGGTTGCTTTGCCAATCAAGCCACTGTGCTCCGAACAATGTTTGGGACTTTGTCCGCGCTGCGGCAAGAACTTGAACGATGGGCCTTGCGAGTGCCCGACTGACGTAGAGGCCGGACCCTTTGCGGCTCTGGCAGAACTAATGGAAGAAGACGAGGAGACCTGAATGGCCTTACCAAAAAGAAGACACTCAAATCAGCGGACTCGACTTAGACGCACACACTACAAGCTTAACGTTCCCACGGTGTCCGAGTGCCCGCGCTGCCACGCGCCGGCCTTGCCACATCACGCCTGTCCGTCTTGTGGTTTCTACAACGGGCGCATGGTTCTAACAATCAAAGAGAAGCAGAAAAAGGGCAAGGAATAAGCGGCGTCCGCGGTGGTGTTGTGAAAGTGGTTCTTCACGCCCCGGATTTCATATGTTCAGTTCTTGCGAGTACAGATTCTTCGCTTCGCTCAGAGTGACGTGTGGCTGGCGTTGTCATTCTGAGCGAAGCGAAGAATTTCTCGCGAGGTTGAATTGTCTTTAGGGTCATAGGTATTGGCGCATGAGGATAGCCGTCGATGCTATGGGCGGCGATTTTGCCCCTGCTGAGATAGTCGAGGGAGTTCTTCAGGGTTGCAGGCTGCACGAGGTAGACGCAGTCCTGGTTGGGGACGAACACAAGATAAGGCGGTTTCTGTCGGCTGCGTCTGACAATTCGGCTAGGATATCGGTTCGGCATGCATCGGAGGTTATCGGCATGGACGAATCGGTGGACGCCGTGCGCACCAAAAAGGACGCGTCGGTTGTCGTAGCAGCGTCTATGGTTGCTACGGGCGATGCCGATGCAATGGTGAGTATGGGCAATACGGCCGCAGCTATGGCCATCGCCACGCTCAAACTGGGGCGAATCGAAGGCATCGATAGACCCGCAATTGCAACAGTGTGGCCAGGCAGGGCGGGGCCTACGATTGTGTTGGATGCCGGTGCCGTTGCTGATTGTACCGTGGAGAATCTAAAGCAGTTCGCAATTATGGGCGCCATTTATGCGGAGAAGGTGCTTTCGATTGCCAGACCGCGCATTGCATTGCTGTCAATTGGTGAGGAGAAGTGCAAAGGCAACGAGCTTATTCGCGCTGCGAATGAGGCCCTGTCAGAGATGCCGATCAATTTCGTCGGCAACATCGAAGGCCAACACTTGCTTTCCAGCGCGGCGGACGTGGTAGTTACAGACGGGTTCACCGGCAACGTTGCGCTCAAAGCTGCGGAAGGTATTGTCGAACACGTGATACACCTCGTTCAGGAAGATATCCGTACTCACCCGCTCAACCGCATTCCGATTCTGTTCTTGATGCCGCTGATTCGGCGTGTCAAACGCCGGCTGGACTACAGCGAATACGGGGGCGCGCCGCTTTTGGGTGTGAATGGCGTGTGTATAATTGGCCATGGCCGCTCGAACGCAAGGGCCGTTGCCAACGCGGTTAGAGCCGCTAAGGAAGCTGTGAGCGGTGGTGTCGTCGAAGCAATAAGGGGCGCGTTGGCAACGCAGGCGACGCAGGCACTGTAAGGTCCACGTACACTTTGCAAATTCCGGGAGAGGAGTAATGACTTGTGCCAAGAGGGCGGGCATAGTCGGCGTCGGCTCGGCTGTGCCGGATAGAGTGCTGACAAACTTTGATCTTGAGAAGATGGTGGATACATCCGATGAATGGATTCGGACGATGACCGGCATTTCGGAGCGGCGGATCGCGTCGGAAGGCGAAGCAACCTCGGACTTCGCATTGAAGGCTGGTAAGGCTGCTATTGAGAACGCTGGTCTTAGTCCGCAAGACATCGACCTGATAATACTAGCCACTTTTACTGGCGATACCCCGTTACCAGCAACTGCCTGTTTGGTTCAGCACGCGCTTGGATGTGAAGGCACGCCGGCGTTCGACTTAGCGGCGGGGTGTTCGGGGTTTGTGTATGGGCTTGCTGTGGCAGATGCATTCGTCAGGAGCGGTCATTACGAGCGAGTGCTGGTAATCGGAGCCGATATGCTTTCTTGCGTCACCAACTGGACCGACCGCAGCACGTGTGTATTGTTTGGAGACGGAGCAGGCGCAGCAGTTGTGGCGCCTGTCAATGGAGATGCCGGGTTTCTAGCTTTCGAGCTTGGGGCCGACGGTTCTGGTGCGAAGCATCTCCACATCCCGGCTGGAGGTAGTCGTCATCCTTATACCCCGGAGGACCTGGCCCAACACCGCGACAAGATCGTTATGGAGGGTCGCGAGGTGTTCAAGTTTGCAGTAAAGATTCAGGGCGAGGCAACGGAACGAGTCCTGGCGCGCTGCGGTATGACTACGGCTGATGTGGACATGATCATTCCGCACCAGGCGAACACGCGCATAATTGAATCGGCGGTAAACAGACTTGGCTTGCCGACGGAGAAGTTCTTCGTGAACCTGAACAAATACGGCAATACTTCGGCTGCGTCTATTCCGATCGCGCTCGACGAGGCGGTTGCCGAAGGCAAGATCAAAAAGGGGGATACAGTGGTGACGGTTGGCTTTGGCGCCGGGCTCACCTGGGCTGCTGGGGTGATGAAATGGGCGTATTGACAGAAAAAAAGGTCGCTCTCGTTTTCCCGGGTCAGGGATCTCAGGCTGTGGGAATGGGCAAGGATTTCGCCGAGAGTTTTCCTGATGCGGCGGAAATATTCGATCGCGCCGATCGTTTAATGGGCTATTCCATCTCTCAACTTTGCTTCAGCGGTCCGGAGGATGAGCTTAGGCAAACTGTCAATACGCAGCCGGCGCTGTATGTTACGTCGGCAGCCGCGTTGACAGCGTTGTATTCCTCTCAATCCCACATTTGCAAGGAGGGAAGCCGTAAATTCTTTCCTTCTTACGAAGGAGAGGTCGAGAATAAAGGTCTTATGTCTCCCCTGTTGGTCGAGCAGGAACCGGAGGAAGTTTCACAATCTCTGCTTTCTACAAAGGAAGGGCTAGGGGAGATCTTATTCACGGCCGGTCACAGTGTCGGCGAATACGCCGCGCTCTACGCTGCGGGGGCCTTCTCGTTTGAGACAGGTCTCGCTCTCGTTCGCAGACGAGCAGAGCTAATGCAGGAGGCTGCGGAAGCTAGCCCGGGTACGATGGCTGCGATACTGGGTCTTTCGAGCGAACAGGTTATGGAAGTCGTCGAAAAAGCTTCTAATGCTGGTGTCGTTGTCGCGGCGAATTTCAACAGTCCGATCCAGACTGTCATTTCAGGTGACCAGGCAGGCGTCGTGCGAGCGTGCGAGGTAGCTGCCGAGATGGGTGCAAAAAGGGTCGTTCCACTTAACGTAAGCGGAGCTTTTCACTCGCCGCTGATGCAGAGCGCTGCCAGCCGACTTGCGGAAATACTGGGAGCTGCGGAGATTGGCGACCCGGTGGTGCCAGTTGTGGCGAATTACACGGCCGACATCCAGACAAGCGCTGCTCAAATACGCGAGAACCTGGCTAAGCAGATTACCGGCAGTGTCCGCTGGGTAGAGTCAGTGCAAAGGATGCTTGACGCAGGCGTTAACGCCTTTATAGAATTAGGCTCAGGTAACGTGCTAGGAGGCTTGATTAAACGTATTGCGCCCGAGGCCGAGGTTTACTCTGTTATGGACAGAGCCTCGCTGGAGGAGCTTCTAGCGTAATTGGGATTGGTTGAAAAGAGAAATGGCTTTACAGCTGGAGAATCGGGTAGCTTTCATTACTGGCGCTGGACGCGCGGGCAAAGGAATCGGACGGGCGATTGCGCTGAGACTGGCCCAGGAGGGTGCGAAAATCGCTATTGCTGATTTTGTGCCCGAGGCTGCGGATTCGGTCGCGAAGGAAGTCGAATCTATGGGAGGCGAGGCGCTGGCTCTGGTCGGTAGTGTTGCGTCATGCGAGGACGTGGAGAGGATGGTCCAGGAGACGGTTGACAGGTTTGCCAGGATCGATATACTTATCAACAACGCTGGAATCACACGCGACAACCTATTGGTGCGAATGAGTGAGGAAGACTGGGACGCCGTTCTGGACACGAATCTCAAGGGAGCCTTCAACTGCACGAGGGCGGTTGCCAAGCTTATGATGCGCGAGAGGAGGGGCAAGATTATCAACATATCGAGCGTGATGGGTCTTGTCGGAAACCCTGGGCAGGCGAACTATTCGGCTTCCAAGGGTGGGCTGATCGCGCTCACCAAGACTACCGCCAAGGAGCTTGGCTCGCGCGGAATAAACGTGAACGCCGTTGCGCCGGGCTTCATACAGACCGTAATGACCGACGAAATGCCCGAAGGCGCGAAGCAGGGTATTGCAGATCAAATTCCTCTGAGACGGCTTGGGACGCCCGAGGATGTTGCAGAAGTGGTTCTATTCTTGGCAAGTGAAGCGTCAAGTTATATCACTGGCCAGGTCATCACCGTCGACGGCGGTATGGTTATGTAGCGCTCGATGATTTTGTTTCATTAGGTGAATCGAACGGGAGGTACCAAACTTTGTCTACTACTTTGGAAAGAGTCAAAAAGGTGGTAGTTGATCGGCTCAAGGTCAGCGCCGACGAGGTTACGGAAGAGGCGTCCTTCGTGGACGATCTGGGCGCAGACTCGCTTGACGTTGTGGATCTAGTGATCGGGTTTGAGGACGAGTTTGAAATTCAGATACCCGACGAGGACGCAGAGAAGATTCAAACCGTTAAGCAGGCTGTAGATTATATCGAGCAGAAGATGGCGGAGGCTGAGTAGTCGACAGACCGTAAGTCGGTATGAGGGGTGAATGCAAGACAGAAGAGTTGTAATAACCGGTTTAGGAGCCGTCACGCCGCTGGGCAATACGGTTGAGGAATACTGGGAGGCTGTGAAACAGGGCCGAAATGGGGTGGGTCCTATTACGCACTTTGACGCTTCGCAGCACTCGACTCGTATCGCCGCGGAGGTCAAGAATTTTGACGTCACCCGGTTCGTTGACGCCAAGGAGGCGCGTCGGATGGACATGTTTGTACAATATGCCATGGCAGCGGCGAAGATGGCACTTTCGGACAGTGGTCTGACGATTAACGAGCATAACGCCACGAGTATTGGAGTTCTGATTGGGTCCGGCATCGGTGGCGTAGAGACTTGGGAGACAAACGATCTCGCGTTGATCAACCATGGTCCGCGGCGGGTGAGCCCTTTCTTCGTTCCGATGCTGATAGCGAATATGGCTAGTGGTCTAATTGCGATTCATACTGGTGCTAAGGGGCCCAACATGGCTGTCGTAACAGCTTGTGCGACAGCTGGTCACTCCATCGGAGAGGCCTGGCACGTAATCAAGCGGGGGGATGCCGACGCGATGCTCGCGGGCGGCTCCGAAGCCGCTATTCGGCCGCTCTCATACGCAGGTTTTTGCTCGATGAAGGCGGTAACGACTCGCAACGATGATCCCGAGCACGCTAGCCGACCGTTCGACAAAGATCGTGATGGCTTTGTAATGGGCGAGGGATCAGGCGTTCTGATATTGGAAGATTTGGAGCATGCCAAGAAGCGCGGTGCCAAGATATATGCGGAGCTGGTAGGATACGGACTTTCGGCTGACGCCTACGACATGGTTGCCATCGACGCTGATGGTGCGGCGCGCAGCATGAAGAATGCGCTGCGAAGTGCTGGCATCGGGCCCGAGAAGATCGATTACATCAATGCGCACGGCACGTCTACTCCCATAGGTGATCCTGAGGAGACAAAGGCGATAAAGATGGCTCTCGGCGATCACGCCAAAAAAGTCGCTGTTAGCTCTACCAAGTCGATGATAGGCCACCTTTTGGGTGCGGCGGGGGCAGTAGAGAGTATCGTGTGTATAAAGGCCATTACCGACGGCGTTATACCTCCGACCCGGAATCTTTTCGAGCCGGACCCGGAGTGCGATCTTGACTACGTTCCGCATACTGCGCGGGAGGCTAAGGTCGACTATGCTATGAACAATTCGTTCGGCTTCGGTGGTCAAAACGCCACGCTTATTTTTCGCCGGTTCGAGGACTAGAGGGTTTGATGGTCTGATGGCTTGGAACCATCAAACCATCAAACTCTCAGACCATAAGACCGGAGGTGTAAGGTGTTTATTTCACAACGAGCGAAGAGAATTGCTCCGTCACCGACCCTTGCAGCGTCAGCCAAGGCGAAGCAGATGCAGGCCGAGGGAATCGACGTTGTAAACTTCGGCGCGGGCGAACCGGACTTTGACACACCACAGCACATCAAGGACGCCGCTATAAAGTCGCTACTTTCGGGGTTCACCAAGTATACTCCAACCTCGGGCACGCCCGACCTGAAAAAAGCAATCTGTGCCAAGCTCGCACGAGACAATGGGTTGGAGTATGAACCGTCGAACGTGATTGTCTCCCTAGGAGCCAAGCACTCAATATACAACGCGGTTTTGGCAACGGTTGAAGCTGGTGACGAAGTAATAATCCTCTCCCCGTATTGGGTCAGCTATCCAGAAATCGTGGGGCTTGCGGACGCCAAACCGGTATATGTTGAGACTGACGAGTCTACCGGTTTCACTGCTTCCGTCGACCAAATTCGGGAGGCGGTTACGCCTAGGACTCGAATGCTCATTCTCAACAGTCCGTCGAATCCGACTGGCGGGGTTTACGATCGCAAGCAGATCGAGCAGATCGCCGAGCTAGCGGTCGAAAAAGGCTTCTACGTTCTGTCTGACGAGATTTACGAGAAGATCATATATGATGGTAGGGAGCACGTCTCGATTGCGTCTTTGGGCCCCGAGATCAGGAAACTCACCATAACCGTTAACGGTTTTTCGAAGGCTTATTCGATGACTGGATGGCGGCTAGGATACGCGGCGGCCGAAAAAGAGATAGTTGCGGCTATGGACGCTATCCAGAGCCACAGCGCATCGAACATGGTCAGCTTTACTATGCCTGCTGCGGTTGCGGCGCTTGAGGGACCGCAGGATGTGGTTGACAATATGGTCGCGGAGTTCGACCGCCGGCGCAGATACGTGGTCGACCGACTCAACTCAATCGAGGGCATTTCTTGTGCGACTCCAGGCGGGGCTTTCTACGTTTTTCCAAACGTGTCCGGGCTATACGGTCGCAGTTTCGGAGGCAAGAAGATAGACGGTTCAGCTGCGTTTGAAGAGTTCGCTTTGGACGAAGCGAAGATAGCCCTTGTCGCAGGGCATGGCTTCGGCGCTGACAAGTACGTCCGTCTGTCATACGCAACCTCGATGGCTAACATCGAGAAAGGTCTCGACCGGTTGGAAGAGGCGGTGAAAAAGCTTACCTAACCTCCTTGCTTACGGGGAGGAGCTTTTGCGGAGGCCGATTTTGCCTTCCCTCTTTCAAGAAGGGTGATGATAAAAGGTTAGCTCATATTCTCTCCCCATTGCAGGAGGAAGTCTCGCATGTGGTGCCTGACATAATTAGGCGCGTGGTGCGGTTTCATACCAACGGCGGGATAGCCCATATCATTAGGTATCGAGTACCTATGCGTAGTAAAGATTCGTGTTCCGGTCGACCGTCCGAGCAATTCAGAAAAAGACAAGCTACTTGCGTGGTTCGACAAGGCCCACCTCGAACGATACCTTAGATCTGGCAAACTAGTCATTCTAGGCCCTTGGCTGTGAAAATAGCGAATAGAATTTCGCAAACATACCGCTCAGGGTCTTGACGTTTGAGAACTAATCTGCTCGACATGCCGCTGGACAAACGAACGCTTCAGAAAATTGTCCGCAAGCTGCAGGTAGACATATCCGACTTGACATTGCTGCAGCAAGCCCTCACACACAAGTCATATTTGGGCGAGGCAGTGGAGGCGATGTCCAATGAGCGTCTTGAGTTCCTTGGCGACTCAGTTTTGGGTATGGTTGTTGCGGAGTACCTGTTCACACAATTCCCCGACCGCGCCGAGGGCGATCTTGCGAAGGCCAAGGCGGTAGCGGTTAGCGAGCCTGTCCTGGCCGAAAGTGCGAAGAACTTGGGCCTTCCTGATATGATTTTGATGAGCGCGGGCGAGGAGGCGAGTGGAGGCCGCAAGCGCCTGTCGATCCTAGCTGATGCGTTCGAAGCGCTGGTAGCCGTTGTTTACCTTGATTGCGGGCTTGAGGCCGCGCGGCAGTTCATACTGCGGGCCCTCGAATCAATCCTGATCGATATTGAGCGCAAGGAGCACATTCGCGACTACAAAACCCTTCTTCAAGAGCACACACAAAGCATTCACAAGAAGGCGCCGCGTTATGTGGTCATCGAGGAGAAGGGTGCGGACCACGACAAGACATTCACGATAGAGGCCAGACTCGACGAGAGAATTCTCGGCCGCGGCGAGGGCAAAAGTAAAAAGCAGGCTGAACAGGCTGCCGCACTCGAAGCGCTTCATAGTTTGGACAAGTGGCCGGCTGACTAGCGGCAACGTTTTCGAGAGAGAATAAGGCTGCCTATAGTCGTGCGGGAGAGCAGAGCTTGGCATTAGCTTCACCTTGCTTATGTACGGCGAGCGTGATGTGGAAGACGAAGCTCCTGGTAAGACCAACACCCTCAATGTTTACGTTAGAACTGATTTAATTTGGCAAGCAATCCGTCAGCGTGAGGTGGAAGAGTGACTGAGCACATGGCAGAGATAGGCGTGTTTGGAGGATCGGGTTTTTATTCTCTTATGGATGATTTCGAGGAGGTCAAAGT
>JAOAGX010000045.1 GCA_026415535.1 Armatimonadota bacterium
CCTGGATGCACACCCGCAAACAGAACTCGCGGATCAGTTACTTCCCGGATGACGGGCTCAGGCACCTCAAATGTGTGTGGCTTGGAGCGAGCGATGATTCTGCCCGAGGTGTCTACCGCTCTGACTACCCAATTGTACACACTGCCGGGACGCACTGCTACACGGCAGCAGGGCTGCAGGAGTCCGCGGAGCTCAAAGACGGGTTTCTTAACACCCGCCAGATTGAGCGTTACCTCATAGGATGCCGCACCCCGGCACTCTGACCACTCCAGCGTCGCACTCAGCGGGGTGTCGAGTGTCTCTCCGTTGATCGGCTTGAGCACACTCAGCATGCTCGGCGACGCGAAGGCTTGACCACAACACGCAGTTAGTACTAAAGTCATCCCCAATGTTTCCAATATCTGCATTCAATTACCACTCCTGCGACGGCCCGCAACCTCTAGTAGCTTGCCCTGCCCCCGTTCTTTCGACCAGTTATAAAAAGTGACTGTCCCCACCGTCTTGCGGGGTCTGCTGCAAAGGTTGAACAAAGCCGGCGCCGGCAACATCTGCCCCAACGCACTGTGCGTCCCGACCTCGTTGTAATGCTTCACCCACTGCTTCACCACCACCTTCGACTCCGATCCTTCATTCGCTGGTTTGGCGGTGTTTCCGGAACAAGCTCCCGAAAAACCACACTAAACACGGCAACCGAACCACAATCAGTTTGTCATAAACAATGAATCAATATATAAGTGCAATGCAGCGCTGTGTTCCTCTATGTGTAATAAGAACACATTATATTCGACGCGGTATTTAAATTACACTCAGGAGGAGTAAAATGAAAGGATTCTCGACAAAGGCTGTATTAACGGTGATGGCGTGTATTCTGCTCGCTTGCTGCGCTTTAGCACAACAGCTGAATATCCATCATATTAATGTCGGCCAAGGAGATGCCACACTTATCGTATCTCCAACGGGCACAACCGTACTCATTGACGGCGGCGCCACCGGCAAAGGAAGCAATGTAGTTCTTCCTTATCTTCAGAATCTCGGGATCAATTACCTCGACTATGTGGTGGCGAGCCACTACCACGAAGACCATATTGGCGGCCTAGATGAAGTCATTAACGGAATCGGAGCTTCGAATGTAGGCACTGTTTACGATCGTGGCACCGCTTCGCCTTTGCCGGGTTCTAGTGCATATAGCCAATACGCCAGCGCCGCAGCAGCCGCAGGACGAGCAACAATCTCGCTTGGCCAGACAATCGATCTCGGCGGCGGCGTTACCATGAAAGTAGTTGCAACCGATGGAAGTGTGTTAGATTACGGAGCCGTTCCGAACGCTAGAAACAACGAAAACAACCTTAGTGTCTGCTTCCTCCTAAAATACAATAGCTTCGACTACTACACTGGCGGCGATGCAGGTGGAGAATCATCCAGCTATGCGGATCTCGAAACTCCTATGGCCCCAGCGATCGGCAACATCGAGGCTATGAAGGTAAATCACCACGGAAGCGCATACTCAACTAACCAAACTTTTGTAAATACCCTCACTCCTACCGTCGCTTTCATTCCAGTCGGAACAAATACTTACGGCCATCCTGCCCAATCCGTACTCGACCGATTAGCCAACGCAGGATGCAAAATCTACCAACTTGCCACTGGCAGCGGTGGAACCATTCCTGTCGGTAGCGGATGGGTTGCAAACAACAATGTTGTTCTGAGCACAACCGGCTCGGGCACGTTCAACGTCTCTTACGGTTCAACAAGCCATTCATACACAATGGATGGAACCCCCATAACCTACAACTATAGCCCTTCTGGTGTTTACCTTTACAAAGGAAGCATATACAGTGGAAGCTACACTAACCTCCAAAACAATGACGGCAGCTACCTCGTAGTCAAGTCGAACACTTCCGGTACTCGTATCACGGATTGGTATTCTTACGCGTTCATTTCGCAGCCGGTCAATTCCATCACAAAACTGGTTGTTACATACGACGGCAAGTATTCTGCCACAAGGACTCAATACCTATACCTCTGGAATGTTCGTTTGGGAGCATGGCAGCAGATCAACTCGTCCTCAGTTTCCACAACCGATACAACCATCACGTATGAAATCACTAGCAACATATCCGACTATATTGACACAAACGGCGAGATAGACCTGCGAGTTTATGCAAGCCACTCATCTTCGACTTTCTACTGCTACGGAGACCAAGTCAGGTTTGCAGTAACCGCATTGCAATAGCCGTATTAGAACAAAATAGAAGCCCAACCAACTCTTCTGCGGGGCCATTTTTATGGCCCCTCTTTTTCTGCAAGCTCTATCGCTAATTGCCTCAAAACCACATGCGACATGGTGTTTCGGAAACTACGTTCCCGAAACACCAAACCATAGTTAATAGCTCGGAATGACCATCACTAGTTTGAATGGCCATCATAGGCGATTGTATAATAGCTCTGCCTTCCTCCAACAAATACGGCAGCCGTTATGGATAGGGGTGTTTTATGAAGAAGAACAAGCCCAAGGGTTACGTTATACCTCACTGTCACTGGGATCGGGAGTGGAGATATCCCATATGGAAGACCAGATACCTGCTGGTTGAGTTAATTGATGAAATACTCGCTCTACTAGATACCGATCCCAACTACAGATGTTTCCTGATGGATGGTCAGAGCGTGCCCATAGAGGACTACCTTCAGATACGCCCTGAGATGGAAGCGAAAATAAAGAACCACGTCAGAAATGGCAGGCTCAAGATAGGCCCCTGGTTCACGCTGCCGGATCCGTGGCCGGTGGACGGTGAGTGCCTCGTGCGAAATCTCCTAAAGGGCATCAGATACGCAAACAGCCTCGGAGGATGCTGTAAAGTCGGCTACACCAGCTTCGGATGGGGGCAAATCGCACAGTTTCCGCAGATTCTGGCCAGTTTCGGCGTGGAATTTATAATAACAGCCAAGAGAGTTTCGCCTGAGCGGGCACCTAACGCCGAGTTCTGGTGGGAATCACCTGACGGCACGAGGGTTCTAACCACAAGACTGGGCAAGAATGTAAGGCACAATTTCTTCGTCAACGCTTATATCCCCGCTATATACGGCATCGACCTGTTTGGACCTGATTATAGGTTCGGACCTATCACCGATGGGGTCGTCTTCCACAGAGCCGACGATAGACACTGGGACCGAGACTATTTCAAGGTCGCCGATCATCCTCGCTACTGCCCTGAAGCCATCGAGGAGTATGTCGATAGAGCTTGGCACGACACCGATGACACGTTGGTTCCTGAACACAGGCTATTGTTAGCGGGATGCGACTTCGCCGCTTGTGCGCGCGTGCTTGGGCGAATAATCTCCGACGCAAACCGAATTTTTGACGACAGAGAACTAGTTCACACGACTCTAGAAGACTATGTTGAAGCCGTTAAAGCGTCGATTGACACCTCGAAACTTCGCGTTATAAAAGGCGAGCTCCGCGACGGTTCCCCACACGAAGGTGCACTTAATGCAGCAGCAACACGCGCTCCGATCAAGCAATTAAACAAGAAAGCACAAAACCTGTTGATACACATCGCCGAGCCCTTGGCTTCGCTTGCAACCCTAAACCTAGAAGAGCAGTATCCAACCTCATACCTAAACGTGGCTTGGGACTATATGCTGAAGGCACATCCGCACGATTCCATTCACGGAGTTACCCAGGACAAGACCGTTGCCGACGTCACCTACAGACTTAATCAGGCGGTTGAGCTTGCGGATGTCGTAGCAGAGGCGAGTATAGGATCTATAGTGAAATCGATTGACTTCAGCCGTTATGACCCGGGCAACATCTTTCTTGTAGTAATTAATCCGTCGTGGAAAAGCCGGAGCGAGGTTCTCAAGATCGCGATAGATGTGCCGCACGAGATGGACCTCTGGGATTTCAGCCTTGAGGACGACGACGGAAAACCTATTGAAATACAGCAAATCTCGCGGAGGCGGCGCCGAGCCGCCGTGCACGACAAGGAGGCTAGGCCGTGGCCCTTCGAAGCCGATAGACACGAACTTTTAGCCTACGTGAAGGATGTGCCTGCTGGAGGCTACCGCACCTATAGACTGGTTCCAGGTAGACGGATTCCGAGAGATCACATATTCGCCAACATCAACCGTACAAGCACCGGACGGGATATCCTGACCGGTCATAACACATTGGAGAACGAGCATCTTCTGATAAAGGTCAACAACAACGGCACCTTCGACCTAATGCACAAAGCAACCGGAAGAGTATTCTGCGGGCTTAACTATTTCGAGGACGCCGGAGACGTAGGACACTACTGGACCTATTATCCGCCCTATCACAATCGCATTTACACGAGCCGAGATTCGCAGCCCAGGATATGGATCGAGGAAAACGGCCCGCTTTCGGCCACGATAGGCGTTGAAATAAAGATGGTTTTGCCGGCTCGGTGTCTGATAACCGAAAACTACAACGGTACCGAAGGCGAAAGCCGACGAGTAGACGAGGAAAAAGAGCTTACGATCTTTACTTACGTCACGCTCAAACGCGGTTCCAAAAGAGTCGATATTAGGACAATCATCGACAATACTGTCGAGGACCATAGAATGCGGGTTCTATTTCCAACAGGAGTTCAAGCTGAATACGCTTGCGCCGCCGGCCACTTCACAGTGAGCAAGCGGCCTGTAGTTCCAGAAAAAAACGAAAACGGCGAGTATTGGCCTGAAATGCAAATACTTCCGCAACAATACTTCGTAGACGTAAGCGATGGCAAGCAAGGACTTGCACTTATCAATGATTGCCTTGGCGAATACGAAGCAATGAACGACATCGAGCGGACCGTTGCACTGACACTGTTTAGAAGCGTAAGGGTAGCCATCGGTACCGAGTACCGCGTCATTAGCGAGTATCCGACGCAAAAGGGCGCTCAGCTTCTGGGCAAAATGGAGTTCCATTACAGCGTTTATCCCCATGAGGGCAACTGGGAACAGGGAAATGTCTATGACGAGGCAATCAACTTCAACGTCGATCTGCTGCCCGTGCAGACTTTTCGCCACGATATGGGACAACTGCCACTTAAAAACAGCTTCTATAAGCTTGAATCCGATAATCTGGTTGTCTCGTGCTTCAAGAAATCAGAGGACAGAGATTCCTTTATAGTGCGTCTTTTCAATCCGTCGTCTGACACTGCCGAAGGCATTCTGCACTTTTCTGCACCGATTAAGCGTGCCTACACAACCAACCTCAACGAAGAACGGCAAGGCGAACTTGAGGTAATCGACGGTCACAGAGTCAAAGTTACGGCAGCTACAAACAAGATCGTCACAATTGAGGTGGAGAAGTAGGATAGCATGTGAGACGCTTCCGACCTTCAAAATATTCGCATTTGCTAGCAAACGGCCATTAGACCAAACTTCTTCCCACAGCAGACGCGACCGCCCTTAGCTCTTTCATCAGTGAGGCAAAAGTCTCGATCCTAAGCGATTGAGATCCGTCGCAGAGAGCTCGGGGCGGATCTGGGTGAACCTCCATCAGAAGACCGTCCGCACCAGCAGCGATGGCAGCCTTGCTCATAGATGCAACATAGCGCCAGTTGCCGCATGCGTGCGACGGATCGACTATTACCGGTAGGTGCGAAAGAGTCTTCACAACCGGCACAGCAGACAGATCAAGCGTATAGCGCGTGTGCTCGCGATCCAAAGGATGAACCCCTCGTTCGCATAGGATCACGCTCTCATTGCCTTGCGCAAGGATATACTCGGCGGCAAGCAACCACTCGTCTATGGTCGCCGAGATTCCGCGCTTAAGCACGACCGGTTGAGTAGCCTTTCCGAGCGCTGTCAAAAGAGGGTAGTTTTGCATGTTGCGCGCACCGACTTGCAGTATATCGGCATGTGCAGCTACGGTGTCGAGATCGTGCTGATCGATGATTTCGGTAACCGTAACCAGGTCAAACTGCTCACCAGCCTCTTTTAGCAGCTTCAAGCCTTCGATCCCCAGCCCTTGAAATGAGTAAGGGTTGGTGCGCGGCTTGAACGCGCCACCGCGCAGTATTTTTGCACCGTGCTCTTTTACCGCCTTCGCAGCCTCGAAGAGCTGCTCTCGGCCTTCGATTGCACACGGACCCGCCGCCACAACTACTTCGTTCGCGCCAATCGAGACGCCCTTGACCGTGATCACAGTATCCGCCGGGTGAAACTCACGTGAGGCTAGTTTGTATGCGCGGCTGACGTGTGTGACGCGATCAACCCCAGGCATCGCTCCCAAAAGCTCGGCTAGGGTCTCACGCAGGTCCGGCGGAATGGCGCTAGCGATTCCAATTGCCGTGCGTTCACCGCCTGGCATATTGAGCGCTTTGAGATTGAAAGAGGTTATGCGGTCTACGACTGCCTGAATCTCATCAGGCGTCGCGTCCGCCTTCATTGCGACGATCATAAGTCAAGCTTACGCTGCGACAGTTCGGCTGTCAAGCGGGTGCAGGACTCGCCGAAGTAGTCCTTGGCAATCTCGAAGCCGACGAACGACACTCCCAACCGCGCACAAGCTATGGCAGTCGATCCTATCCCCAAAAACGGGTCGACAACGAGCCGAACCTTGTCGACTCCGTGCAAACGAATGCAGCGAGTCGGTAGCTCTATCGGAAACGTCGCGGGATGAGGTCGCTCCTTATCGCGACTCTGGATCGTTTCATACGGCATGAACCAAGTATTACCCCTGCAGTGACGGTCTGTAACTGCGTTGGACCATCGCGTCACGTTGGATTTGTCCTGGTACGGTACTCCGATTGCGAGCCGGTCCAGCGGCACATCCCCCCACTTTGTGAAATGAAAGATATACTCGTGGCAGTCGTTCAGGTAGCGAGGACTGTTGATCGGTTTGTAATGGCCAACAACCACATCGCTGATGATGCCCGGGTAGTTTCCAACCTCGCTCTTGAGTATTGCGATCGACTTGACCCAGTGAATCACGTTCTGCAATGCAAAGTGGCGGCGCATAACTTCGAGTATCTGAAATGGAACCAACAGGTCAGTTGGCTTGGACCCGACGTTGAGAAAAAAGGAACCGTCATCCGCCAAGACTCGCTTGATTTCGGTCGCCCATTCGTCAGTCCAAGCAAGATATTCCTCTCGGGAAAGGGTGTCATCATAACCTCTGTAATCGATCCCAAGGTTGTAGGGAGGCGAAGTAACGACGATAGTAACGCTGCCTCCCTCCAAATGTTCGCGCATCCCAGCGATGCAGTCTCCAAGGTGGAGAATTAGCTTAGTTCCGGTTTGAGTCTCGAAGACATGTGTCGTCGACATCAGAGTTGGTGTTCGTCAACCTCCCTTATCCCATCCTTCGTAAAGAAGGGCTCAATAAAACATGTCACATTGAAGGATAGCAAGCGGCACCTGCAGAACGGAATATGTGCTGCAATGAAAGTAAAAGGCGTTTTCTTCGATTTATACGGAACTTTGGTCACGCTTGCAGACGTAAGGGCGGCTTGGTGGGATTGGCTGACCGCACTCCATTCGACACTCGTGGAACACGGGCTCAGTTTGGATCGCGATGAGTTTGCCGGGCGATGTGACGGGTTCTTCAGTAAGCCGGAGCCGGAACAAATTGATGACGGTTTCACAGTCTACGAGCGGAGAATGAGCGCGCACCTTGCTGAATTGGGACTGGTCCTAGAACCACAACACATGAGGCGCGCTGCAATGGCCGCTCTAAACGCCTGGCACGCTCATGCCCGGCTTGATCCAGAAGCTCGGGACGTATTGGCCGATCTTAGCAAGAACAGAAAACTTGCGCTCATATCCAACTTTGATCAGGCGTCTCACGTACATGAGTTTCTTGCAAACGAAGGGCTGACTGCGTTTTTCGACGTGGTGGTGGTTTCGGATGATGTCGGGCTGAAAAAACCCGACCCACGCATATTTCGGCACGCGCTCGACCGTGTGGGACTATCGCCGGAAGAAGTAATCCATATCGGCGACATGAAAGACGACGTTCTAGGTGCTCTATCCGCCGGGATCACGCCCATCTTGATCAGGCGCGAGTGGGCCGATCCAATCATCCCGGACTTTCACGTCCAACCGAAGGTATCCGTCTACTTCGGTGACGAAGACTCGCTCGATGGTGTGCGCGTGATACCGGCGCTGTCGGAACTAAAAACCATACTATCAGCCCCCACAGCTACACCTTCAGCACTCTTATAAGGCTCGTGTTTCCTGGTACGCCAACCGGAACGCCGGCTATCATAAGCACGGTGTCGCCTTTTTTCACCAGCTTAGCATCGAGTGAGGCTTCCACTGCGTTTTCGATGAGAGCGTCGGTATCCTTAGCCATTTCAACGTAAATCGCGTCCACACCCCAAGATAGCGACAGCCGTCGCGCGGTTTCTTCGTTGGAAGCGGCTGCTATTATTCGAGCCTGCGGCCTGTATTTGGCAACCAGTCGGGCCGTCGTGCCGCCGAAGGTGCAGGTAATAATAGCGGGCAGGTTCAGATCCGATGCAAGTTTGGTTGCAGCTTCCCCGATGGCTTCGGTAACATCGTGTGCCGGATAGTCGATTCGGCGGGCGCAGCATGAGCGGTATTCGACGGACTTTTCGATCCTGCGCGCGATCGCGTCCATCATCCTAACTGCTTCGACAGGATATGCCCCGATTGCCGTCTCGCCGGAAAGCATTGTGGCATCGGTACCGTCGATTATCGCATTCGCTACATCAGTCACCTCGGCACGCGTCGGCCTCGCGTTTGAGATCATCGAGTCTAGCATTTGTGTTGCAGTGATCACGGGCTTGCCGAGGCGGTTGCAGTGCTTGATGATGGTCTTCTGGATCACGGGAACCTCGTCTATAGCAAGTTCGATCCCAAGATCACCCCGCGCAACCATCACCGCATCAAAGGCCTCTATTATCTCGACAATGTTCTTGACTGCCTCGCGCCGCTCGATCTTGGCTACGACCGGCACGCGCTTGCCGACCTCACGCATGACCTTCTTGAGAGGTAGGATATCATCGGCGGACCTAACAAACGACGCGGCTACCCAATCAACCCCGTGCTCAAGCCCGAATCGCAAATCCTGCAAGTCCTTCTCGGTCACACCGGACGCATCATAGGTCGCACCAGGCAAGGTAAACCCTTTATGCGACGAAAGTTCGCCGCCAATGACCACCTTGGTGATAATGTCGGTATCCGTGGCCGATACAACTTTGAACTCCAGTTTGGCATCGTCCACATAGATCATCTGTCCGCCCCTTGACCGACCATTAACACGGGCTTTGACTTGTCTTACCAGTTCCGGATAAGGTAGATTGACCTCCTTAGCATTGCCAGGAACGTCACGTGTGGTGAAAATAAACTCATTACCCGGTTCGAGCTGAACGGGCGGATTTGCAATCGGCCCGATTCTGATCTTCGGACCGGGCAAGTCCTGCAGTATGCCAACGTTTCGCCCGAGCGCTTTGCTGATCCGGCGTATGTTGTTGATTTTGACTAGGTGCGCTTCGTGAGTACCGTGAGAGAAATTGAGCCGCGCGACATTCATACCGGCTTTGATGAGGCTTTCGATCATCTCGGGCGATTCGGTAGCCGGTCCAATTGTGCAGACGATCTTGGTTCTGCGCATGCGCCTGTGCCCCCTTGAGCATTCGGGCTACATGGTAGGCCAGAAGACGTTGTTCGGTCAAGGATGAAGTGGAAGTATGTAGCCAACTTCAGGACTAAGAGGCGTAAACGAGAGGCATTACAGACGTGAACCACAAAGCATTCCAAATATGCCCAGCACAACACGTCATTTTGAGCTGAGAAAGGAACCTCTAGCAGATCCTGCCGGTCTCAAGAAGCGAGAGTCTGGTTTGACTTTTGTTGGTACCGGGCTGTAGAATTGAGCGCAGAGGGCTAAAATGCGTTTTTTTGTGCTTATTGTAGCAGCGACAATTGTTACGGTAGGAGCTGTTTCGGCGCAAACTGATACGTCGGACAGAGAGGTCTATATATACAGAGGCTCGCCTCTGGCACAGAGTGGCATTTCGGTCAGTAGCTGGGGAAGTGGAAGGGCCGTTGAGTCTAGTGACTCGACCCGTGTGCTCTCAGGAAGTAGATCTATTAAGATAACGACACAGAGCCTATACGCCGGCGGTAGAATCGACTTCGCCCAGCCTGTAACGCTGTTTAGCAACGGAATCGACCCGAGCCGTTACATATTATTCGCCTTTTACTTCGAAGACCAGCAGGTAATCGACATAGGAGCTCAGAACCCGATTTATTCTTACGAGATCGAACCTTACACCGTTCCTAAGGCGAGCCTGGTAAGATTCGTATTCATTTCGGACGACGGAAAGTCGTTAGCAGTAGAGCAGCCGACTAATCCCCTTGACCCCGATGACAATTGGTGCAGGATAGCAGTTCCACTTGTCAAGTTCAAGGCCGTTGGCGAGTTAAGACAATTCAAGCTCAAACGGCTTCTTATTTTTACCGACACAGCGACAACCCTTTATCTTGGTGAGATCAAACTAGTTACCGATACCACACCTATCAAGGTCGATCCCCTACCCAGCCAGGTCGTAATCGTTTATGACGAGGTGTTGTTCCCCGCCAAGGCTACCGGCGGCGTCTGTTCGTTGAAGTACTCTTGGGATTACGACGCTTCGAACGGCATTCAGGAAGAAACTACCGGGCCGGTCGGCCGATATACGTACATTAGGGGAGGAGAGTTCACGGTGACTCTCACCGTAAGCGACGTCGACGGCATTAAGCAACCGGTGACCGTAACCACGACGGTATCGGTAAACGACTAGCATATAAGACTCCGGTGATCATCGCTCTCTTTAAATCGTTAAGGCCGCGACAGTGGACGAAGAACCTGCTGGTCTTCGCAGGTTACATTTTCACAATCAATCAAACCCATCCTCCTGGAACGCCGCTGCGAGTTTTGGCGGCGTTTGGCTTATTCTGCGCCGTAGCCGGAGCGACCTATATTATTAATGACGCTGCCGACGCAGAACGCGACCGAAAGCATCCTCGCAAACGCAATCGCCCAATTGCAAGCGGCGCAGTGACGGTAAGGGCGGCGGTAACTTTCGCTGCGTTGCTGTTGGCGACAGCATTGTGGCTATCCTATATACTGGATCTAGGATTCGGCTTGCTCGTGACAGCCTATCTATTGCTCAGCATTGCTTATTCGACATTTCTGAAGCATGTCGTGATTGTAGACTTAATGGCGATCGCGGCGGGGTTCGTGATAAGAGCAGCGTCAGGAGCAGTTGTAATTCACGTAATGATTTCGCCCTGGTTGTTGGTTTGCACCACGCTGTTGGCGCTTTTCCTCGGACTAGCCAAGCGACGAGGCGAACTGGCGAACCTAGATAAAAGTCACGAACATAGGCGGACCCTCGGCCAGTATACCGCGCCGATGCTTGATCAGATGCTTACCATCAGCGCCGCCGCGTGTTTGATGGGCTACTTCCTATACACC
>JAOAGX010000046.1 GCA_026415535.1 Armatimonadota bacterium
TCGGCAGCGTCAGATGTGTATAAGAGACAGTGGCAGGACTCTGCTGTTGTAAGGACGACTTTGCGGGGGCGGCGGGTATGGCAGGTCAACAGAGATCCCGGTCTCGTTCATCGGATCGAGCCGCTAGGTATGCCGGGCGGTGTTCTCGCGTGGGCAACGCCTAACAGACTTCGGGCTGATGGCGAGTTTGCGCTTTTTGATTCGAAGGGAAATCAGGTGACTCGTGGTCCTATTCGATGGCAAGAGAACACAAGGATTTTGGCCGCGCCGAACGGGCGATACTTGTGCCTGTCCCAAGTGAAGCTCATCAAGCACAAGGGCAAATCTGTCCAGGAGAAACACGCGGTGCTTCTTGACGCTTCCGGCAGAGTGCTTGTGGACAAAGGGTCGCTGTTCTTCCAAGCGGAACCCCTCCTAGTTACGGATCAGGGAGCGTTACTGTTATTTGGTGGAAAGAACGTGTTTTTTACAATGACGTCATCGGGCAAGTTGGAGGTGGCGGCAAAGGCTCCGGGACAGGTCAGACGATGTTTGCGTTCGCGTGACGGCACGCGGGCTTTGGTCGAATGCTCGGGAGGAAAGCTCCTGATGCTCACGTTGCGTATAGCGGACATTGATAGAAACGCCCGCGTTCAAGCTCTAACGGGTCTGGATGTTTCTGAAAGTAGGCACGGCGCCCCGTAAGATCTTCGGGACGCCGTGTCAACGATGTTGTGCCTGATGTCTTCTAGCTCCCCGACAGAGTGGTTTCCAACGGGATGAGTCCAAGCCGGGTGGCCCGTCGGAAAGCCTGTACGCGGTTGGACACCTGGAGCTTATCATATATGTTGGCTAGGTGAAAGTCCACAGTCCGCTTGCTTACGTACAAAGCGTCTGCCACGTCCTTGGATGACTTGCCCTCTATCACGAGGGAGAGCACTTCGAGCTCACGCTTGGTAAGCCGAACAGAGCGGTCTTCATGGACGTTCGGAAGTCCGACAGCCGCCATATATACTCTCCTTTCCCTGCTCGCCGCTCATGGGTATCATTCCATTTTCAGGAGCAAAGTAGAAAGGTAAAAGTCGAAAGTATTGCAGACGATTGCACGAGTTTTTGTGGAAACGGTGGTTAGAACAAGCCCGACCTGGGAATATAGGAAAAAAACAACCTGATGCTTAGCGAGAGGAGTGCTATATGTCAAACGTCAAGGGAACTAGGACCGAGAAGAACCTATTGGCTGCATTTGCGGGCGAGTCGCAAGCGAGAAACCGTTATACCTATTTTGCGAGTCAGGCTAGAAAGGACGGCTACGAACAGATAGCGGCAATCTTCGAGGAGACCGCCGATCAAGAGAGGGAACATGCTAAAAGGTTCTTCAGCATGCTTCAGGGTGGGGATGTTGAAATCACTGCGACATATCCCGCGGGCAAGATAGGAACTACTCTAGAAAACCTCAAGGCTGCTGCGGCGGGCGAGGGGTATGAGTGGGGAGTTATGTATCCAGACTTTGCCCAGGTAGCGCGGGAAGAAGGCTTCAACGCCGTCGCGCTGTTGTTCGAGAATGTTTCCGTTGCCGAGAAGTTTCACGGAAAACGGTTCTCGGACCTCGCGGCGAACATTGAGGCAGGCCGAGTATTCAAGCGTGAGCAATCTGTTGTGTGGCGATGTCGAAACTGCGGATTTACCGTCGAGGGGACCGATGCGCCTGGAGCATGTCCTGCGTGTGCTCATCCACAGGCTTATTTCGAATTGCTTGGCGAAAACTGGTAGACGAAGTCCTATCATCCAGCTATTGCAAAAGCCGATGGTTGTATAAGTATGTCAGGGTGTGCTTCTAACAAACCGTGCTGCGGGAATCCTATCTCACCCCCATCTTAAACAGGACCTGCCGAAGAGTCCGATTTCCCGCAGCACGGTAATTGTTTCATCCTTTGCAGAGTATGTCTGCTAAACCCCTTCAGGTCAGTCTAACGAAGTTGATTTGCAAGTCGCTTACTAGGGTGCGAAGCGCCCGTCTTTCCTCTTCGCCGATATGAGGTTGGATCTTATCAACGATAAAAACTATCGTGTCTATGGCTATCTTGGCCTGCATGAGATCTGTTTCCGGTTCCTTCTGGCCCGGCGCGAGACGGATCCCCATTCGTGTCCATGCTTGTTCTGCAAGCATACCGACCATAAACTGCAAAAGGTCGTAGACACGCGGCGTTGGAAACTCAGCGCCTTCGGACCGCTCAGTTTTCGGTGTCTCCGTTTCGCGAGCCTCGGCCTTGGCTTCCGATGACTTGTCTGTCATGGGTTCGGCTGAATGTTGTTCTGAGTTCGAGTCTTGCTCGGATTTGGTTTCTTCGGTTTCTCTAAGCGTGCCATCGGGGTTCACCCTACGTTTGTCTTTAACTTCGTAGCTTTTCTCTTCATCGTTCTTCGCGTTCTGTTCCATTTGAGATCCCTCCCAGTCCGGCACGTAGGCCGGCCACCGCGACGATCGGAAGTTTTACTGACAACTGCTGCTAGTGCTCCATCTCCTCTTTGGTAAAAAAGCGAAAAAGGCTTTCTTTTTACTAAGGGGGACTTGGAGAGATTCCTACCTCCACTACCTTCTTAATTAGCAAGGAGAGGAGTCGGGCCTGTTCCATTGTCGCAAAGGTGGATTAGTAGGTTAATCACCTATGCTCATCCCCGACTCCCGCAACATTTCGAGGAACTCATCCTCGGAAATTACATTGACCCCCAGTGAAAGCGCCTTGTCAAGCTTCGATCCGGCCTTCTCACCAGCCACTACCAGGTCAGTATTTTTTGAAACCGATGATGACGGTTTTCCACCAAGATTCCTTACAATTTCCTCAGCCTCGTCGCGCGTCATGCTCGAGAGTCCGCCAGTAAACACAACCGTCTTGCCCGAGAATACTCCGGATTCTCTTGTAGCACCGCTGTCTTTGGAGATCGGCGAGACAAATGGATCTATACCAGCTTTCTTGAGTTTGCGCAGTACCTCGGCGGTTTCGTCCTGACGGAAGAAAGTCACAATGCTTTTTGCAACGACCGGTCCCACATCTGGAACCTCGGCAAGCTCTTCCTCAGTTGCATTTCTGAGCCTGTCTATGCTGCCAAAATTCTCGGCTAGGATGGCAGCCGTGCGTTCACCGACATGCCTGATGCCTAGTGCGTAGATCAGTCGTGCAAGCGACGCTGACTTACTGCGTTGGATTGCGTCGATCACATTCTGGGCCGATTTCTCTGCCATTCGTTCTAGGTGGATCAGTTGATCCTTCCTAAGATAGTAGAGGTCGGCCGGGTCGTGTATAAGCCCCTTCTCGATGAGTTGGTCAACAAGCGCCGGCCCGACGTGTTCGATATCCATAGCCGTGCGCGATGCAAAGTGAAGGATATGCTCCTTGATCTGGGCCGGACATGCTATGCCCATACATCGCGCCACGGCTTCTCCCGGCGCGCGCATTACATCCGCGCCGCACACGGGGCACTTAGATGGCATTACGAATTCCACCTCGCTACCTGTACGCTTTTCCTTGACGACCTCGACGATTTCTGGAATTACCTCGCCTGCGCGTTGAACCACGACAGTATCGCCAATGCGCACGTCTTTGCGGCGTATTTCGTCCTCGTTGTGTAATGTTGCTCGTGAGACTGTTACACCCCCGACCTCGACTGGTTCCAGATCCGCGACTGGCGTTAGTGCACCGGTACGGCCGACCTGCACACGGATGTCTCTGACGCGCGTGGTTACTTGCTGTGGAGGGTACTTATAGGCTACGGCCCACCGAGGGCTGCGAGCCACGAATCCAAGTCGGTTTTGCAGCTCCAGCGAGTTGACTTTGACTACCACACCGTCAATGTCGTAGGGCAGCTCCTCTTTCTTCGTCTGCCAGGTTGCAATGAACTCGGCAGCTTCGTTGATATTAGCGCAAAGCTTGATATTGGGGTTGACTTTGAAACCCCAGTCCCCAAGCGCGCATAATATTTCGTATTGCGTTTCAAATTCGATCCCTTCGCATGCACCTATTCCATAGCAGAACATCGTCAACTTGCGCCTGGCGGTCACTCGGGGATCAAGCTGTCGAACCGAGCCAGCGGCGGCGTTGCGAGGATTGGCAAATGTGGGCTCACCGGATGTCTCACGTTCCTCGTTGATCCGCCGGAACTCGTCATGAAACAGAATCACTTCGCCACGGACCTCGATCATCCGAGGTATCGGTTTGACGTCGGGGTGCTCACGCTTCGAGTGATGGAGGTTGAGCGGAATGGTTTTGATGGTGCGTAGGTTCTCGGTTACGTTCTCCCCGGTGTAGCCGTCTCCTCGTGTCGCGCCGGCGGTTAGTATTCCTTCGATATATGTGAGCGATACGGCAAGGCCGTCGAACTTGAGTTCGCAAACGTACTCGATATCATCAGACCGACCCAGAAATCGCTTAAGGCGCTCGTCGAAGGCGCGCAGTTCCTCTTCGCCGAGCGCGTTCTGTAGAGAAAGCATAGGAACCACATGGCGATACTCAGCAAGTTCGGTCTGAGGTGTTGCGCCAACGCGTTGGGTTGGAGAGTCAGGCGTAACCAGGCTCGGGTATTTTTCTTCGAGTTCTTGGAGTCGGCGCATGAGCCGGTCGTATTCGGCATCGGATATTTCAGGTTGATCTTTGACGTAGTATAGGTAATTGGCGCGGTTAATCCTGCGCCTGAGGTCCTCGACCTCCGCGACTATTTGGGGCGGGACATTCTCGTCAAAGAGGGTCGGCTCACTCACAGTGGACATGTTATCCGTGGATGGTTCCGAAGTCAACGCTAGCGTGTGTGTGAGGTACTCGCGAGTAACCATAGGAGGGTTTACTAACGGCCTAGTATAAGCTATTCGAGCTGTATGGAGGGAGGTTTGACTTGATGGATCGTTGGACGACGTGTCTGATGGTTTGTCTTGCTATAGCTATTTGCTCTGGAGTAATGGCTGAAGATGTCGTTTATGGTGTAGGTTCGTGGCCGGCGAATATGGGCAATCATCGGGCCAGATTGAGCGTCGAGGCAAGTTCGGATGCGGTTTGGGCCCGCATCCCATGGCGCAGACACAACTTCGCGCCCGGAAAGACCAGCATCGCCATTGTTCATTCGGCGAGTGGTAGTGTGGTTAGTGACTTCGTACCGGTGGAACTCAACTGCGAATATGCGGACTTGGTTTTTAAGGCCGACTTGCCGGGCGAGTATGAGATTTACTATATGATCCACGCTCCTCAACAGATCAAGGCTGAACGGGCGTGGCTCGAACGGAACGGACTCGACGCAACGCGTGTGAAGGAAGGGAAATGGAAGTCGTTTCCGCGGGCTAAGTTGATCGATTTACAAGCAAGAACCGAGTTTGACCGTTTCGATCCGATGGAAGTGATTGCGACTCGGGAGGAAGTAGACGCGCTTCTAATGGCCAACCCAACAAAAAGCGTACTTTTCTTTCCCGAAGATCGGCGCTATCCAGTCAGAATGACCGATCACCTGCCACAACGATGGATCAAGTCTGGTCCTTCGATGGAGTTCCGCGGAGAGGCTGCTAGGGGAGAGTTTTACACGTTTCAGATCGGAGTTTACGCGGCCCGGACGGCGATCGATAGTGGTACACAATCAGGCAATGATGTTAAAGTCGGTTTCGGTGACCTAAGGTCTGCAAGCGGCGGCATGATTCCGGCCACATGCTTTTCGTGTCCCAGCATATCTGGGTTCGATTGGCTCGGAAGGCCGATGACTAAAAGCTTCAAGGTCGGACTGGGCAAGGTTAGGCCACTGTGGTTTGGAGTGCAGGTGCCGGAGGACATTCCGCCTGGCGAGTATACCGGTACTTTCGTCATAAAGTGTTTCAACGTGCCCGAGGCCATCTTCAAGCTCACTCTTAACGTAACCGATCAGATCGTTAAGGATGCTGGGGACAGCGAGCTGTGGCGTCACTCACGGCTGTGGTGGCTGGATTCGAGGATCGGAATCGATGATGGTGTCGTCTCGCCTTATACTCCCATCGAAGTGAACGGCAACGAGATTTCAGTTCTAGGTAGGTGCATCAAAATCGGCAAGCTTGGACTACCGGAAAGCATAAAGAGTAGCGGCAAAGAGATACTTGCTCGTCCTATGGAGATGGTGGTCAAGACAGACACCGGTGTCGCTGCGTGGGGTGGTGGATCAAAATCGAAGTCTGTTAAGGAGTCGCCAGGCCGGATCATTAGAGAGTACGCAGCGTCCGGCGATATCTTCTCGCTGAAGACACAAGCAACGATCGACTTCGATGGTTACGGCAACTTCTCTGTTGTTCTTAAGGCCAAAAAGGATGCAAAGCTCAAGGACATAAGGTTGGAGATTCCAGTCAAGAAGGAAGTTGCGACCTATATGATGGGTCTTGGCTGCAAGGGTGGTTACCGGCCAAGGGAGTGGCAATGGACTTGGGACATCAATCGCGCAAATAACACGCTTTGGATAGGCGATGTTGATGCCGGCGTCCATATCAAACTGAAAGGATCGGAAGACACTTGGGACATGTTTGACTTGAAGGCTTCGGGATTGCCTAAGTCTTGGTGCAATGAAAACAGGGGCGGTTGCACAGTGACCGAGGAAGCGGATTGTGTCCTGATTTGCGCCTATTCGGGGGAGAGAACAGTCAGGCAGGGTGAGGAAACGGTGTTCCGGTTTGGTTTGCTTGTAACCCCTGTAAAGCCGCTCAATATGGATCATTTCAACCAGCGCTATTGCCATGCGTACTTGCCTCTCGATGAAGTCAAGGCGCTGGGTGCGAACATAGTGAACATACACCATGCTAATGAGCTGAATCCTTATATCAACTACCCGTTCTTGGCTGTGAACAAGTTGGCTGCGTATGTACGAGAGGCTCACGCTAAGAATCTGAAGGTCAAGATATACTACACTGTCAGAGAGCTCTCGAACCACTGCGTGGAGCTTTGGGCACTCAGAAGTTTGGGGGACGAAATATTCATGGACGGCTCCGGCGGTGGAGATCCGTGGTTGCGGGAGCATTTGGTGTCGAACTACACTCCTGCCTGGGTGCAAAAGCTTTCTGATACTGATACAGACGCGGCTATCGCTACCACTGGTTTGTCTCGCTGGCACAATTACTACCTTGAGGGTCTTGCATGGCTCCTTGAAACGGTAGAGATTGACGGTTTGTATCTCGACGGAATTGGCTACGACCGGGAAGTTATGAAGCGGGTTCGCAAGGTTATGGAGGCGACGCGTCCCGGTTGCCTCATAGATTTTCATTCCGGTAACGAATTTACTTATGAGGACAGGCGAATTAGCCCGGCTTGCAAGTATGCTGAGCATTTTCCCTATATCGACAGCTTGTGGTTTGGCGAGATGTATGACTACGAAAACGAGTCGCCGGACTACTGGCTCGTGGAAGTGTCTGGAATTCCGTTTGGTCTATTTGGGGACATGCTTGAGGGCGGCGGCAATCCGTGGAGAGGTATGATCTACGGGATGGCGTGCCGGTTTGGCGTCGGTCGCCCTATGTCTATTTGGAAGCTGTGGAATGACTTCGGAATAGCCGGTTCGAAAATGATGGGTTATTGGTCAACCGACTGCCCTATCAAGACAAATAACTCCGATGTGCTCGCGACAGTCTATTCCCAAAAGGGCGCCGCGCTTATTGTATTAGCAAGTTGGGCGAAGAAGCCAGTTAAAGTCAAACTTTCCATCGATTGGAAGGCACTCGGATTGGATGTGCGCAAGGCCGACCTAACGGCTCCGGCGGTTGAAGGGTTACAAGAGGCCACGGATTTCCAGTGGACGGGTGAGATACCCGTCGAGCCAGGCAAGGGATGGTTTCTACTCCTCAAGGAGAAGTAGCCTTCGGGTGTGCGCAACCTTTGTAGCGCTTTCGCAGATCGCCGCTAGAACGCCGCGATACAAGAAGGCGGCGAGCTGCGACACTCTAAACATACAGGGTAGGCTGTTTCTTATCGTCGCCAGTTTCGATTTAAACGAAAACTTTGCTTACGTCGTCAAGTAATAGCAAGCCGCGATGAGTGACTCTTAGCCGGCGTCCATCAAGTTCAAGCAATTCACGCTCGATCAGACTCAAAACCTCCTCTGCGAACTCGTGCATGATGTCTAAGCCGGTGTCGGCTTCTACTCGGTTAAGGTCTACCCCTTCGAGCATTCGCAGGCCCAGCATTAAGGTTTCACCAAGGCGGTTGCGGCCGGTGAGGTTTTCCGAATACTCAATCACTTCTGATACCGAGAGTATACGCTTTACGTAAGAGACAGGATCAGCGACTCGGCGCGCCCGAATTCCACCGACGTAGCTTGTTGCCGCGGCGCCAAACCCATAGTATGGTTCGTTTCGCCAATAGACCTGATTGTGTCTGGATCGAAAGCCGGGTTGTGCAAAGTTCGATACCTCATAGTGATCGAACCCGGCCGAAATAAGTCGTGCAATCGCAGTTTCGTACATTTCGGTGGCGGCGTCTTCGTCCGGTGTAGCCAACAAGCCTTCCGCTCGCATTCGTGCGAACATTGTCCGATCTTCTATTGTAAGCTCGTAAAGTGAAACGTGTTCGGGATGCAGAGTAAGAGCGGTTTCGAGGTCTGCTATCCACTGATGAATCGATTGGCCCGGCAGGCCGAAGATCAAATCAATTCCAATATTGGCAAATCCGGCTTCACGAGCGGCCTGATAAGCATCGAGCGTATCTCCGGAGTTATGAGCACGTCCGATTTGTGACAGTATGCTATCGTCGAATGACTGAGCGCCGATACTGATTCTATTGAATCCTGCATCTGCAAGCTTCAAGAGCTTTGGTTTATCTACGGTTCCAGGATTGGCTTCCACTGTGATTTCTGCGTCTGTGGCAATCCCAAAACGCGACTTAAGCGCCTCGAGAATCTTGATCAACAACTCGGGTCTAAGTACAGTCGGAGTTCCACCGCCGATGTAAACCGATTCCAGTTCCTCACTATTTTCGGTTTCATCGTTAAGATCATTTGGGGTGGGGGACATTAGCTCGATTTCTGTAATAAGCGCACGGACGTAGTCGTCAAACAGCCAATCTAGCCCGGCAAAGGAGTCGAATCCGCAGTAATGGCACTTAGATATGCAGAACGGGATATGAACATAGGCCGCGCGTGGTACGCGATGGAACTCAGACATCTGCCAGGCCTTACTTGACCCAGTCGGTTGGTACTGGTTGGCGAACCAGATAGGAGTAAGCCCCCAAGGCAGCCTTTGCCCCGTCACCAGCAGCACATATGATCTGTTTTTGAGGAACGTCGGTTACGTCTCCCGCGGCATAGAGTCCTGGGACGCCTGTGCAGGCGCCGCAGTTAACCGGGATTTCACCCCATTCGTTGAGCCTCACAACATCCTTGGCAAATTCCGAGTTGGGAACTAGGCCTACCTCTACAAAGACCGCCTTTACCTCCAGAACACGTTGCTGACCAGTATGGACGTTCTCGACCAGGATGCTATGGACGAACGTATCTCCGAGTATTTCTCTGACCCGTGTGCCGGTAAGTATTTCGACGTTTTGCGCCGCGCGCGCCTGCTGGCGCATTACTTCGTCTGCCCGAAGCTCATCTTCAAGCTCGATCAAATAGACTTTCGGGCATATTTTCATCATTTGCACGACAGCATCCAAACCCGAGTTTCCGCCTCCGACAACGGCAACGTTCATACCGGCAAAGAGTGGTCCGTCGCAAGTGGAGCAATAAGTAACACCTTTGCCGGTGAACTCCTTTTCCCCTGGTACTCCCAGAAGCTTCGGCGACTTACCGGAACTGACAATCACCGCGCGAGCTACGAACTCGCGTCCGTCTTTTGTGCCAACGTGAAAGACGTCGTTACTGCATGAGAGCGAGGTGACGGTCGAATAGTCGAGCTTGATGTCAAAAGTTCGGAGGTGCTCCTCAAACTTACGTACCAGCTCTACTCCGGATATGTAGACATAGCCTAAATAGTTCTCGATACCCGAGCTCCACGTGGCCTGTCCTCCGACGTCCTTGGTGATGATTAGCGTGTCTATCTGCTTACGTGCTGCGTATACTCCCGCAGTAATTCCTGCAGGGCCTGCTCCTATGATGATTAGATCGTAGTGACTCTTCTCAACCATGGCATTGCAATTCAGCGACGCGTGACGCGTCCTAGTTATCGCAGTTTAGTTATAGACGCGCCGCGTGGTTATTGATTATATCCTCTATCCAAGAAGCTCGTCCAACTTGTTCCTGTTGAAACCAATTACGATTTGTCCGTCTACTTCAATCACCGGAACACCTAGCTGGCCGGACTTGCGGACCATTTCGTTTCTTGCTTCTAGGTCTGTTACCACGTTGTATTCGCTGAACTGCACGTTCTTTGACTTTAGATATTCCTTGACCTGCGTGCAATATGGGCAAGTTGGGGTCGTATACACTGAAACTGTTTTAGCCGCCATTTGTGATGCCCTCCTTTTTTCTCTTGACCAGGATATACCCGCTTAACGGTCGAGCTAAGCATAAACATTTCACCATGTCGGGACTATTGCGATGGGACACCAAACTAGATTTTTTCGTATATTAGACTCTTAACATACACTATAACGATTTAAGTGAAATGCAATTATCATAAAAATATATGCTTGCAAAGCCATTGACAACTCCTTTGCTACGGGGATATAATTCAATTGCTGCCAAAACTTTAGCGTGCGGACAATATTGTTTTGGGCTGCGCGCAAGGGAGCAGTCTGTGCCGTCGGTTTTCCACGGAAGGGGATGGTGACATTGAAAATCGGTAGCGAAGCGCTGGCCGCGCTGGTGCGTGACCGCCTCCTCGCGGACTACAGGGTGGCATCGCAGCCGATAGATGTCCGCTGTAGTGACGGGTGTGTGTCGTTGGTTGGCTTCGTGGACACGCCTGAGCAGAAAGAGCTGGTTGTTCGCCTGGTTTCTGGTCTGATCGGGGTGCGGAGCGTAACGGACGGCATTGAGGTAAGGACTATTTCGCTTTCTCGCACGCAGGCTACGGACGACACGTGGATCAGAACGTGAAAGACTCAACGGCTTACGTTGAGAAGCTATTTCAAGCTGATGGCTGGGCGAGTTTTGCATCTACCAATGTGAGCTTCTAGGTCCGTTTGCCTAACAGGCGAACTCGTGTCTTTATTTGTTGTGCATTTGCAAGCTTGACCGCTATTTCTTCTTCGACTTTGATTTAATGTTCTTGAGCTGAATCACCGTAGTTGTGCCCGAGACGTTGGTAATCTCCACTCGTTTGCCTGATACTGAGGCTTCCGATAGCCTATCACGGAATTGGTCAGGAGTAAGCTTGGATTTCACGTATATGGTTGCGGTCCTACCCGTGTAGGTTGAGTTACCTCCCCAGCCCACGTGGCCCCTGAATTCGGAGATCACTTTTTTGAGAGCTGTCAATTCGGAGTACGAGACATCATCGGCGACCACTTTAAACGTGCGTCCGCTGTGAGCTTC